>DATAGN010000056.1:0-50092 GCA_036263715.1 Ramlibacter sp. | reverse complement strand
TAGAAGAAGCCGTCGCAGGTGGCGCACGTGCTCACGCCGCGGCCGAGAAACTTCTGCTCCGAGGCAAGTCCAAGGTATTTGGGAGTGGCGCCAGTCGCAAGGATCAGCGCATCGCACGTGTAGCTGCCGCTGCCGCCCTTGACCGTGAAGGGACGTTGGCTCAGGTCGACTTCGGTGATGTGGTCGAACACGATGTCCGTCTGGAATCGCTCGGCATGCGCCAGAAAGCGCTGCATCAGCTCGGGTCCCTGCACTCCGTGCACATCGGCGGGCCAGTTGTCCACTGCTGTCGTGGTCGTGAGTTGGCCGCCCTGCGCAAGGCCGGTAATCAACAGCGGTTTGAGGTTGGCGCGCGCTGCGTAGATCGCGGCGGAATAGCCGGCGGGTCCGGAGCCCAGAATAAGGAGTCTTGCATGCCGTGTCATGGAATTCCTCTGCGTAGAAAGAACCGCGAGCGATGCTGCCGCAGGGCCTGGACAGGAGCCGCAGCGGCTCCTGGCTTGCGGCATGCCGTGCCAAAGCGCTGCTGGCGATCAGCGGCGTCCGCCGTGCCAGTGAGCAGCATGCTGAACACGTGCCGCAGGGCAGGGGCTTCTGCGGCTTGCAAGGGACTGTCGCACCGGCGCGCGGCGCTCGTCACTTGGCCGGAAGCACGTCGGCGGTGCCCTTGTCCTTGAGGAAAACGACCAGAAACTTGGCAGGCCGGGTACTGCTCGCGTTGCGCGATACCGTGTGCACGTCCCCTGGCGCCTCATACCAGGCCTGCCCGGCCTTCAGCGTCACTTCCTGTTGTCCGTGCACCCCCATCACCACGGCACCCTCCAAGACGTACACGAACACGTGAGCGTCGTGCCGGTGCACCGGATCGGATCCGCCTGGCGGATACGTGACGGTGATCGCCCGCATTTCCTTGCCGGGATAGTCAGCCAGGTCCTTGTTCAGGAGGGCGGCAAGCACCGGGCCCGGCGCGGCATGCGCGAACGGGACGCCCAGAGCGGCCATCAGGAAGACCAGCGACGCTGCAAGGCGCTGCAGAGGGAACACGGCTTTCTCCTTGTGAATGGTGGCAGCCAGATCTTCCCTGGCGGGAGAACAGGCGCAATCTCACCAAGGTTGATGCGGCTCTCGGACCTGAGTCGATCCACGATTGCGCGATTTGCAAAGGCGCGCGACGGCAGCGCCGGCATGGCGAGGAACCACCGTGTGCGGCTCCCGGCAAGCTGCGGCGGCCCGTCGACCGGCGGGATCGCTCGATTGCACTCCGCCGGCTGCACGGCCAAACAGTGAGACCTCCATGGCCCACCGCATCCACCACTCTGCGAGCGCAGTGCGACGGCGATGCAGCCACCGCCTGTGCCGGCGGGCTGCCAAGGCCCTCCCGCGCTGGCAGAAAAATCCACTGTTCGACCGCAGGGCGCGCGGTGCGCCTCGGATTGCTGGATGCGGCTGCTGGAATGGCTGGGGTCGGAGCACGAGCAGCCGCAGTGGATCCGGGCGTGTTTGCCCCAGGACGAGCGGCGCTGCGCCGAGCGGGGCGTCAAGTGTGCGCTGTACTGCGCTTTCCGAAGCTGTGCTCCGGCACGAGTCGCCTTCAACGAAGTCGCGCACCGCGCAGGATAAAAGGAGGGGGCTGCGGGCGTTCATCGTCTGGACCGCAGCTCCCCGGCACGCTCCTGCAGAGCGCCCCTCCAGACGAGCCTGTAGCGGTCCAATCATTGCCGCTGTTTTCGCCGGGGATCACCCACCAAGGTCGGAGCACGACGTGCGACTGAAGGGCTGTCTGAATCCGGGCGGCGCCCCAACCGGCATGCACAAGCGCGTCGCCCGGCGCGGGCGCAGCGCCCGCCCGTGTCCCCGCACAGACCGGCGCAATGCTTTTCAGCAACGAAAGGGCCACGGCTGTGGGGAACGCATCGCGCCATGTCGCGTGCACCTCGTGCGGGGCCACCTCCGCTTTCCTCGTGACCGCACGGCCTTGCTGCCGGTGCTGGCCCGTACGATGCACGTGTGCACGACCCGGCAAGGCGATGAACAGCTGGCACGCGGCCGCGATGAGGGCCGGTGCGGCGTGCACGCTCTCGAAACCAACGCAAAGAGCTACTGGTCCACGCAGGATCTGTCCGCGTGGAAGCCCTTCGGGATTGATCAATCGCGCGTCAGCGTGCCCTGGATGCTGCGCACGCGATCACCCACCCTCCACCCTTCGGCATGGGCCAGGTGGAAGGTCTGCGTGGCCCCGCTGTCGAAGCGCACGCGCACCTGGTAGCTGCGGGTGCTGGTGGCTGCGCGCTGCCGCTCCTCCAGCTTGTGACCCAGCAAGGCGCCGCCGACGGCGCCGGCGATGGTTGCCACGGTTCGGCCGCTGCCATTACCCACCTGGTTGCCGAGGACGCCGCCGATCAGGCCGCCGGCCACCGCGCCGCCACCGGCTGCCGCAACAGGCTGATCGACGATCTCGATGGCAGCGATGACACCGCGCTCGGCCGTGGCCACCTGCGTGGTCGGCGCCACCGCGGGTCCCAGCAGGCCGCCAGGGCTGGCGCAGCCGACGCTCGCGAGCGCAGCGAGGAGGGTGGCCAGCGTTGCCGGCAGGAGGCGTGAGGAGAGTTGCATGTCGATGGTGCGCAGGAGTTGTTGACGGGTCGATCGTGCAGCAGCGCCGCCGCTCGCGCCTCTGCCGGGAGTTCTAGCCGTCGCTTCCACTTTGTGAGCGCAGCACGGCCCGAGTCGCCGTCCATGTCCCCTCCACGCCATAGGAACCTGCCGCCCTGCGACCTTGGTCGCAGCCCCTGGGGCGCGTGCGCCGCGTAGCGGTATGCGCGAACGGCGACGCTCCTAAAGGGGCCGAGATGAACCAGCCGGCGGCCCGAATGAAGCACCAGCTTTCGCCCAGACGGCGGACCTTGCCGGCGGCGTTGCCGCTGCGGAATCGTCGACGCCATCGTGGAAAGCGGGCGCAGGGCCAGGGAGCGCGAGCTGCTGCTGGTCACGCATCGACCGGGCGGAAAGTGGTGTTCCGCCGAGAGCCGCACCTGGCTCTCATTGACACCTGGGCTGGCTCCGCAGCGCTGCGTCCAGCCGCTCCATGTACCCGTCCGCGATGCCCAGCGCGCGCAGTTGCCCCAGAGTCGCGTCGAAGTAGGCGCGGCAGGTGCCCAGCTGGCCGCAGCCGGTGGCGATCAGGCGTGCCGTCTCCGGCAGCCCCAGCTGCTGCAGGTAGCGCGGCTGGCTGCGGTCGACGACGAAGGTCACCGCACGTACTGGCGTGCTGCCGATCCGGGCGCTCACCCAGCGTGCCTGATACGAGCCCCAGGTCATCTCGCGCCTCCAGAGGATCGCCAGTTCGGCCCGGACCTTGGACGCCTGGATGCGAAAGACCATGCCGGAGCAGGAGCCGCCGCGGTCCAGTGCCAGCATGAGGCCCGGCGCTTCAGGGGCTCCGCGCCCGACCAGGCTGTGGATGCAAAAGCGCCGATGCCAGCCAAACAGCGCGGCCCTGGCGCTGCCGATGTGCTCAAGGCCCGGGTTCCACATCAGCGAGCCATAGCCGAACACGTGCAGGTCTTCGCCTGGCAGGAGCCCGGCCAGGATCTCCTCGAAGGAGTGCTCCAGCTCCTCGCGCGTGCGCAGGGTCACGCCCGGGGGTGGATGCCTGCGCACCTGCGCATCGAAATCCGGTGCTTGCAGCCGCCTGCGCAGGTCCTGCGCCGCGATCTGGCCTTTGTGGGTCATACCAGTTCCTTCATCGATGCCGCAGCTGCGCTGCGCCGCGGGGGCGCTGCCGCAGCGAGAACATTCGCCGCAGGACCACCGCTCCTGCTTCTCGAGGTGCCGGCGCCGCTTTGCGCGACAGCTTCGCGGCACGCGGCACGCTCGCCTCACGCCGGTCGTCGCGCCACCATCAGCTTGGCGGTGAGCACCTGCACGACCTCGCCGCGTTGCGTCACCGTCTTGTTGCGCAGCACCGCCACGCCGCGGTCGGGTCGCGAGCGCGACGCCACCAGTTCCAGGACCTCGCTGTCCACGCGCAGCACGTCGCCCGGTCGGGTGGGAGCTTTCCACTCGATCTCGCCGCCCGCGCCGATGATGCCGTTGGCCAGTGGCAGGCCGCCGGAGACCAGCAACCGCATGGTGAGCGCCGCGGTGTGCCAGCCGCTCGCGGCCAGGCCGCCGAAGAGGGTCTGCTTGGCCGCCTCGTGGTCCAGGTGGAAGGGCTGCGGATCGAACTCGCCGGCAAAACGCCGGATGTCGTCTTCGCTCACCGGCAACGTGCCGCTGGTGAAGGTCTGGCCCACGTGCAGGTCGTCGAAGTAAAGCAGTTGCTTGGTCATGATCTCTCGTTCAAGGAGGGGAGGTTCGGGGCCGGCGCCGCTTCGCCTCGGCGCGGGACGCCACGCTGACGGTGTGGCACTGCAGCGGGTTGCGCCATTCGTGCGCGACGTGCCCGCACAGGAACAGCAGGGCCAACCAGAGTTTTCGCATTCGGACTTCCAGAAAAAAAAGGGGGCATGCGGCCGGTGCCGCCCGCCAATCGGCGCCCAGTGCGCCCACGTCCATTGGCGCAGCTTTCGGGCTGCCCGTCAGCCGGCGTGGCCGCAACAGTGCGTTGCCCCTGGACCAACAATCCGCGCGGTTCCGGCCGGTATGGTGCAAGCGCGGCCGGGCCTGCCGACGGAGGGGGCGGGGCGTCCCACCAAAGACGGAGCCGGCGCGCCCGATTCCCCTGCATCGTTGACCCACCCGATCGCGCCAGCGCCAGGGCGTGGCCCGACGCCAGGCGCGGTCCCCGCCAGCTGCGCTGCCTCACCACCTCCACGGACGAATGCCATGACCTCTCCCAGATCCCATGCAGGCGCTGCCCTGATCACTGGTGCCTCCGGCGGCATCGGTGCAATCTACGCGGATCGCCTGGCCCGCCGTGGCCATGACCTGCTGCTGGTGGCGCGTAACACCGAGCGGCTGGCCGAGCTGGCACGGTCGCTGGTCAAGCAGACCGGCCGGCGCATCGAGGTGGTCACCGCCGACCTCACCGACAAGCAGGACCTGGCAGCCCTGGAGCAGCGGCTCGCCGGGGACAGTTCCGTGCGCATGCTGGTGAACAATGCAGGCTTCAGCACCGGCGCCTCCTTCGCCGAGTCCGAGGCCGACCGGCTGGAGGCCATGCTGCAGCTCAATGCGCTCGCCCTCACCCGCCTGACACGCGCCGCGGCACCGGCTTTTGTGGCGCGCGGCGGTGGCACGATCATCAACATCGCCTCCATCGTGGCGGTCGCCCCGCGCATCCTCAACCCGGTGTACACCGCCACCAAGGCTTACGTCCTGAGCCTGTCGCAGGCGCTGCAGCACGAGTTAGGCGCCAAGGGCCTGCGCGTGCAGGCGGTCCTGCCCGGCGCCACCCGCACCGATTTCTGGGACGTCTCGGGCGTTCCGGTCAGCGCGCTGCCCCCGGAGATGGTCATGGGCGCCGAAGACATGGTGGACGCCGCGCTGGCCGGACTGGACCAAGGCGAACTGGTGACGATCCCCTCGCTGCCCGACGTGGCCGAGTGGGAGCGCTTCGAAGCGGCGCGCGAGGTCCTGACCCCGCAGCTTTCGCGCAGCACGCCGGCGCTGCGCTACGCCCGCGCGAGCACGCATGCGTGATTGCGCCGCTGGACGCAACGGCCGGCGCGACGGCCTCGCACCGCCGCGATGGACATCGCACCCGCAGGGCCGCAAACGGCCGATCACCGGCGGGCGTCCACAAAGCGAGCGTGCCGCGCAAGATCACGCGCGCATCCTGGCAGCCGCGGCCCGCCTGTTTCGCCTGCATGGTTTCGCCGGCGCCGGCATGGCCGACCTGGTGCGGGAGGCAGGCCTGCGCCCGGGCGACTTCTACCAGCACTTCTCGTCGAAGGACGAGCTCAAGGTGCTGGCGGTGGCCAGCGCCGCGGAGCACGCCCTCGCGCACTGGCAAGCCATCATCGCGCAGCACCCCGCGCAGCCGCTGGCCGGCTGGCTGGACGCCTACCTTTCGCTGGAACACCGCGATGACCCAGGCAGCGGCTGCCCGCTGGCCGCGTTGGCCGGCGATGCCGCGCACGAACGCGCCGCAGTCAAGGGAGCAATGGGTGCGGTGGCGCGGCTGTTGTTCGCGCAGCTCGCCGCGCTCGGGCCGGCGGCCGACGAGCGCCTGCAGCGCCGCCGCGCCGCCGCCACCCTGGCGGGCATGGTCGGCGCGCTGATGCTCTCCCGCGCCATCCCCGATGACGAGTTCTCGGCCGAAGTCCTGCACGCGGTGCGCGAAAGCCTGACCGATCCCGGGAGCGGGCGCGGAGTGCCGCCGTGAAGGTCATCGACTTTGCCCGCACGCGGCGAGCTCCGCCGGCTGCCCGCCCTGCTGGCGCAGTGGCACGCAGCGAGTGCACCGAGCCTGCAGCCCCTGCTGCCGACGCCCTGCCGCGGCTGCGGCGGATCGCGCCGGCGGATTTCGCCGCACTACGCGCCTTCGTGCACGGACTGTCCCCGGCCACCGGGTACAAGCGCCTGTTCTCCGGTCGACTGCCCGACGACGATGAATTGCGGCGCTGGAGCGCCATCGATTTCGACCGCGAAGAGGCGCTGGTGGCGGTGGTGGGCAGCACGCCGGACGAGCAGATCGTTGGGGTGGCGCGCTACGTGCACGACGGCGCACCGGAAGCGGAGTTTGCCATCGTGCTGGCGGATGCCTGGCAGCGGCGCGGCCTTGGCACGAGGCTTCTGGGCACGCTCGTCTACACGGCCCGGCAGCAAGGTGTGCACCGGCTGGTGGGCCTCACCCAGGCCACCAATGCCGGAATGCTGGCGCTGGCGCAGGCCCTGGGCTTCACGTCCGGCCGCGCCTCCGATCCCGCACTGCGACGCCTGACCCTGCAGCTTCGCCCTTGATGCCCTCACACCCAACTTCCATGCCCTCCGCCTACGAACCCATCAGCTGCGACTTCCATGACGTTCTGGAGTCCTTCGCCACGGCCCGCGCATCCGTGCGGATCCTGTATCGCGACGCGCACGGCCTGCCGCAGGAACTCACCACCACGATCCAGGACGTGTACAGCCAAGCCGGTGCCGAATACCTGGTCACCAGTGGGCAGCAGCGCCTTCGGCTCGACCAGCTGCTGCAGGTGCAAGCCGCACATGCGTCGAGGAGCTCCACATGACCATCGTGTTCGCCCTGATCGCGTTCTTGGGCGGCTTGCTCACCATCGCCAGCCCGTGCATCCTGCCGGTACTGCCCTTCCTGTTCGCGCCGGGTCGGTCCTTTCGCAGCCACACCTTGCCGATGCTGACCAGCATGGCCTTGGGCTTTGCCGCCATCGCCATGCTCACGGCGGTGGGCGCCGCCTGGGCGGTGACGCTGCACGTGGCGGCTCGGTATGCCGCGCTGGCGCTGCTGGCGCTGTTCGGTACCACCCTGCTGGTGCCACGGCTGGCCGAGGCGCTGTCGCGGCCGCTGGTGAGGCTGGGTGCGCGAATGGCCGATGGCAGCAACGCATCGCCGCTGGCGCCCTGGGCCCTTGGGCTGGGCACCGCCCTGCTGTGGACCCCCTGTGCCGGCCCCATCCTGGGCGTGCTGCTCGCCACAGGGGTGCTGCATGGCCCGAACGTTGGCACGGCTATCCTGCTGTTCGCCTATGCGGCCGGCGCCGCCAGCGGGCTGGGCGCCGCCTGGTGGTTCGGCCACGGGCTGGGTGCGGCGCTGCGCCGATCCATGCCCGCTGCCGGCCACCTGCGCCGCGCAGCCGGCCTCGCCGTGCTCGCGGCAGTCGCCGTGCCGGCGCTGGGCCTGGACGCCACGGTGCTGGCGCGCATCTCCCTGCCCGCCAGTACCCGCCTGGAGCAGAGCCTGATCGAGCGCGTCCAGTTCGCCAAGGCGTCCGAGCCGCATCCCGGAGCGCTGGACGCGCTGCGCGGCGCCTCCGCCTGGATCAACACGCAGCCGCTGGACGCCGCCGCGCTGCGCGGCAAGGTGGTGCTGGTGAACTTCTGGACCTACTCGTGCATCAACTGCCTGCGCGCACTGCCCCACGTCAAGGCCTGGGCCGAGAAGTACAAGGCCGATGGCTTGGTCGTGGTCGGCGTGCACACCCCTGAGTTCGCGTTCGAGAAGCACGCACCCAACGTCATGCGGGCTGTGGCGGAGCTGGGCATCACCTACCCGGTTGCGATGGACAACGAATACCGCATCTGGCGCAGCTTGCACAACGCCGCCTGGCCCGGCTTCTTCTTCATCGACGCGCGCGGCCGCGTGCGCCACGAGGTGGCCGGCGAACACGCCTACGACCGTTCCGAGCGCCTGCTGCAGCAGCTGCTGGCCGACGCCGGCCATGCGCCCGCACCCGGTCTCCCCGTAAGACCGACCGCCGAGGGGACGCAGGCGCCGCCGAACCTGGCCACGCTGCGCTCCGGCGAGAGCTACATCGGCTACGCCCAGGCCAGGGGATTCGACTCCGCCTCGCGGCTGCAGAAGGACCTCAGCGCCGTCTACACGCCCGCAGCCCCGGTGCGCAACGGCGCCTGGACACTGTCCGGCGAGTGGCGCATCGAAAGCGAGCGCGGGGTGGCCACGCGACCGCAGGCCCGCATCGTGCACCGCTTCCATGCGCGCGACCTGCACATGGTGCTGGGCGCCGCAGACGCGGCTCGCCCGGTGCGCTTTCGCGTGCTCCTGGACGGCATGCCGCCGGGCGCCGACCACGGCACCGACACCAACGCACAGGGCGAAGGCGTGATCCGCAGCCACAAGCTGCACCAGCTGGTGCGCCAGCGCGGCCCGGTCAAGGAGCGCCTGTTCGAAATCGAGTTCCTGGACGAAGGCGCCGAAGCCTATGCCTTCACATTCGGCTGAGAACCGGCCGTGCGCTCGCCCACAACTGCATGCAGTGACTCACGTGTCCAGATCCATCCTGCACCGAATCGTGCGCACGCACGGCTGGGCCCCGGTGGTGCTGCGCACCGTCGCCGGCACCATCTTTGCCGCGCACGGCGCCCAAGAGCTGTTCGGCTGGTTTGGCGGGCATGGCCTGGATGGCGCCGGCCAATGGATGGAAAAGGCAGGCCTGCTGCCCGGCTACCCTGCTGCAGTGCTCGCCGCAAGCGCCGAGTTCTTGGGCGGGCTGGCCCTGATCCTGGGCCTCATGGTGCGCCCGGCGTGTGCCGTGCTCACCATCGTGATGGCGGCGGCCATCGTCGCCATGCGCTTCAAAGACGGCTTGATCACGGCCGACAACGGCTACGAGTTCGGCCTGTCGCTGCTGATCATCTCGGTGTCGCTGCTGCTCACCGGCGCCGGACGCGCCTCGGTCGACCATGCGGTGCAGCGCGCGCTTGCCCACCACCGCCAACCCGCCTAGTCGGGGACACCGGGATGCTGACGGAAAAGGAGGCTCCGGGTCCCTCGTGGCCTGGGCCCAGATCTGTTCCTGTTGGCGCTGGATGATCGAGCGGCTAACCGACAGGCCGATCCCATGCCACGGTCTTGGTGGTGTAGAACGCCTCGAACAGGCGCTCGGCTGTCCGGATCCAGCCCCACGCCGGCATCGCGAACCGTCAGGCGCACGCGCGCGCCATCCGACCGCTGCGGTGCAAACGGAGCACATTCAGCTGCAATGCCAGTATGGCGAGAACCTGCCGCCTCTACGCGCAGTCCGCGTGCAAATCCAGCAGGTGATCATGAACCTGCTGCGCAACGGGATGGTTCAGTGACGCCGATGCACTCAGCGCCGGCATGACAAGCCCCTGCTCGATCGCGGCGTGCGAACAGTCGGCCAAGCTGCCGCGCGCCCCGAAACGCGCGGTGCCGCGCGCAGGGCGAGCTTCGCCTTCGTTGCAGCGTCCGTATCATGGCGTTCCCGCACCCCAGGAGGGCAGGCATGGACAGGTTTTCCGCCATGAGCGCGTTCGTGCGCGTCGTCGAGGCCGGCAGCTTCACCAAAGCGGCCGAGACGATGGAACTGCCAAAACCGACGGTGAGTCGACTGATCCAAGGACTGGAGCAGGACCTGCGGGTGCGGCTGCTCGATCGCACCACCCGCTCGGTGACCGTCACCGCCGAAGGGGCGACCTACTACGAACGCGTCGTGCGGTTGCTGTCGGAACTGTCGGATATCGAGTCCAGCGCCAAGCAGTCGCTGGCCAACCCTTCCGGGCGGCTGCGCGTCGATGTCGCCACCGCGGTCGCCACCAAGGTGCTGATCCCCGCCCTGCCCCACTTCTATGAGCTGTATCCGGAAATCGAACTGGAGTTCGGAATCGGCAACCGCTATTCGGACCTGGTGGCGGACAACGTCGACTGCGTCGTGCGGGCCGGGCCCGCCGTCGAGGAGTTCCTGGTCGCCCGGCGCGTTGGCGGCTTCCGCCTGATCACCTGTGCTGCGCCGAAGTACCTGCAGGCCTTCGGCATGCCCCAGGCCGTCACGGAGTTGCCGGGCCACCACCGCCTGCTCGGGCTGCTGTCGACGCGCACCGGCAAGCCGATCCCTTTTCGCTTCCACCGCAATGGCGAATCGGTGGAGATCGCGCCGCAGCCGCGGCTGCTGGTGGACGACACCAATGCGCACCTGGCCGCTGGTGTCGCCGGGCTGGGCATCCTGCAGGCGCCTGGCTACATGCTGCAGGCGGAGCTGGAGTCGGGCCAGCTGGTGCCCGTGCTCCAGGAGTGGGTCACGCAGACCGTGCCGCTGCACGTCCTGTACCGCCCCAACCGTTTCCTCAGTGCCAAGGTGCGTGTGTTCATCGACTGGACGATCGCGCTGTTCGAGCGCAATCCGCACCTGAAGGTCGGCTGACCCGGCCGGCCTCAGCCTTCGGCCAGCACCGACGGCCGCGGCGCAGCGCGCGCCGGCGCCGCCTGCACCACCGGCGCAGCGGCGGCCAGCAGGTCGGCGCGCGTGGCCGAGCGCGGTGGGTAGATCCGCTCGCCGTTGATCGTCCGCTTCGTATCCCAGGGGTGGGACCGGCAGCTGGCGGCACAGGGGCGGGCGGCCAAGGCCAGCGGCAGCAGCGGCAGTCCCAGCAGGTCGGCAACCACGTGGTGGCCGGCGAAACGAGCCATGGGCCGCCCGTGCCGCGAGCCGATCCAGACGCTGCCGTTGCCGGTGCGCATCGAGCGCTACGAGGTCAAACTGCATTGAAACGAGCGTTACCACGCCGACGCCGCCAACGTGTGGCTGCGCCAAGTGGTGGCGCAGGTGATGCAGGATCCGGCCGGGCCGGTCGGCGACAGCCGCCAGCGTGCCAGGGAGCGCGGGCGTTGACGCTTGACGCTGCGGCGGGTCGCACACGCGCCTGCGCCCACGGACGGGGGATGCCGCGCCCATTCGGTCGGATACGGCGCGGGCATGGCGCTTCTACTCTCGGTGCATGACCCCACACCGAACCCTCTTCGAGCCGATCCGCGCCGGCAGCCTGGCGCTTCGCAACCGCATCGTCATGGCGCCGCTCACGCGCAACCGCGCCCCCGACGCCATCCCCACGGCGCTGATGGCGCAGTACTACGAGCAGCGCGCCAGTGCCGGCTTGATCATCAGCGAGGCCACTTCCATCAGCCACCAGGGCCAGGGCTATGCCGACGTTCCCGGCCTGTATGCGCCCGAACAGCTGCAAGGCTGGCGGCGCGTCACGGACGCCGTGCACGCCCGTGGCGGCTGCATGGTCTGCCAGCTGTTCCACGTCGGCCGCATCTCGCGCTTCGAGCTACAGCCCGGTGGCGCGGCGCCGGTGGCGCCCTCGGCACTGGCGGCGCGGGCCCGCACCTACCTGATCCAGGATGGCCAAGGCAGCTTCGTCGACACCTCGCCGCCACGTGCGCTGCAGGCTTCCGAGCTGCCCGGCATCGTCGACGACTTTCGCCGGGCCGCCGACGGCGCGGTCCGGGTGGCACGCTTCGACGGCGTGGAGATCCACGCGGCCAACGGCTACCTGCTGGACCAGTTCCTGCAACGCGGCTCCAACCAGCGCACGGATGCCTACGGCGGCCCGGTGGAAAATCGCGCGCGCCTGCTGCTCGAAGTGGCCGCAGCGATCGCGCAGGAGGTCGGAGCCCACAGGGTGGGCATTCGGCTGTCACCGGTGGCCACCGGCAACGACATGCACGACCCGGAACCCCAGGCCCTGTTCGAACACGTGGTGCGCGCGCTGGCGCCGCTGGGACTGGCGTACCTGCACGTGATCGAAGGCTCGCCCGGCGGGCTGCGGACGCGGCCGGAGCGGCCGTTCGACTACCAGGCGCTGCAGCGGGCCTACCGCGATGCCGGCGGCAGCGCGGCCTGGATGGTCAACAACGGCTACGACGCAGGTGTGGCCGCCGAGGCGGTGGCGGGCGGTGCCGACCTGGTGGCCTTCGGGCGGCCCTACATCGCCAATCCGGACTTCGTGGAGCGGCTGCGTCGCGGCGCGCCGCTGGCAACGCTGGACCCCGAGACGCTGTATGGCGGCGGCGCCCGCGGCTACACCGACTACCCCGCCTTGGCAGGCTGAGCGCGCACGCGTGCGGCGCCGGCTGCACGCCGGCGCCGCGCCTTCATCGCGCCGTTGAGGCCGCATCGCGGCGGCCGAGCCCGTAAGCCTCGACCACCTCGCGCTCGATCGCCACCCGTGCGGCCATGTAGCGCTCGTAGTCGTGCGAGCTCATGTACCTTACCTCGTTGCCCAGGGCGTGCAGCGCGGCGAGGAACTCCGGCGCCGCCAAGGCCCTGCGCGCGGCGTCGTGCAGCATGCGCACGTGCTCGGGCGGCGTGCCGGCGGGCGCGGCGAGCCCCCAGGGCGCATGGTCGGCAATGTCCAGGCCGAGTTCCTTGAGGGTCGGCACCTGGGGAAAACGGGCCAGCCGGTGTTCGTTGTACACCGCCAGCAAGCGCAGCTTGCCCGCCTCCACCAGCGGGGTCCATCCCGTGGTGTCCGACAGGGCATGTACGTGCCCGCCCTGCAGGTCACTCTGCGCGGGCGTCGATCCCTTGTAGGCCACGTGCGTCCAGGAGATGCCCAATTCGCTGCCGATGCGCATCATGACCTGGTGGGGAACGGACCCTGCGCCGATGCTGCCGTAACTCACTTTGTTGGGATGCTGCCGGGCGTAGGCGGTGAATTCCTGGAACGACCGCCACGGCGCGTCCGCCGCCACCACGAGCCCGAACTCGAAGCTCGTGACGCCGATGACGTAGCGCAGGTCCTTGATCGGGTCGTAGCCCGTGGGCTGGATGAACGGCTGGCGCACCACGGTGTTGGTGACCTGCACCAGCGTGTAGCCGTCCGGGCGTGACTTGGCCACAAGGCCGGCGGCCAGCGTGCCGGCCGCGCCCGGGCGGTTTTCAACCACCACGGGTTGCCGCAGCTCGCGCGCCATCGCCTGGGCGAGCGCGCGCAGCTGCACGTCGGCGGCATTGCCAGGCGGAAAGCCGCAGACGATCGTGATTGCTCGGGCGGGGAAGCTGGCTGCGGCGGCTGCCGCTTCGCCGGCGGCGAGCATGAGCAGCACGGTGGCCAGGGTGGGGAAGCAGCGCGGCATGGAGACTCTCCTGGCGCAAGTGGTCAGACGGCTTCGCCGACCGGGTACAGGACCATCATGGGACGACCCCTGGGCACCAGGTAAGTCGCCAGTTGGCAGGCTGGGCCCTCGCCGACGTTGCGTGCACGGTGCCGGATCCCGGCCGGGATCACCAGGCTTTCTCCGCGATGCAGGCGCACTGGCGGGCGGCCCTGCAGTTCGTAATGCAAGCTGCCCTGCAGGACGTGCACGATCTCCTCTCCCGGGTGCATGTGCAGCCCAGAGACCGCCGCGGGCGCGAAGTCCACGCGCACCTGCAGCAGCTGGCCGCGCCCGCGCGGCAGCCGGTGGCCCAGCACCTCGGTGCGCACCACGCCCTCCTGCTGCAACTGCGCGATGTCCACCGCCGATCCAGTCTCCACCATCAGCACCAGGGCGCGCAGCATCGGCGAGCCGCTACTTGGCCGCCTGCCGCGACGGGGGTTTCGCGCCAGTGGCCACGACGGTGGCATTCGGGTTCTTCTGCAGCTCCTCGACCAAGCCCGTGTACTGCGGTGAGTTGCGCAGGTGCAGGTACGTTGCATAGGCCTTGCGGTAAGCATGGCTGTCCGTGTCGGGCGAGCGCTCGTTCTTGTGGAGGTCGTGCAGCCCGGCCAGGCGCCAAAGATGGAAGTCCGCCAGGACTTCGGCCTGCGTCACGCGCGAGCTCGGCGGCTCGATGTCGGTGGGAACCTGCACCTGCAGGGGCCCAGCGAGGACCTGGCTGCAAGCGAGGCAGATGGCATAGAGGGACAGGGAGAAAAGACGTCTCAAGAAAATCTCCTGTGCGGGCCCGCGCCCGCCCACGTTCGTACATGGGCGCCGCTCGCCCGCGGGACTGGCTCAGTGCTGCGCCGGCGCGGCGCCGTCGGCCACGCGCACGTCACGCTGCTTGCTGGCCCAGGCTTCGCTGAGGAACATGGAGCCGCTGTCCTCGCCGGTGAATGCGGCCACCTGCTCACGGTTGGCGGCGAACTCCGCCACCACTTCCTTGTGGCTGCGCAGGCTCATGAAGTGGCGCAGCGGGTTGTAGGTGCGCGCCCAGGGATTGACCCCAGACTTCTTGTAGGCGATCAGCTCGCTGCGCACTTCGGCCGGCTGGCGGGAGGACACGAAGGTGTCGGTCTCCACCGTGATGTCTCCAGCCAGGCCCGTGTGTGCGGAAGCGGCACCGGATGCGGCAGCCAGGACGAGAGCGCCGAGGGCGATGTATTGGTTCATTTGGCAATCCTTGTGGGGTGATGGGCAGCGGCGCCGCCACGGGTTCCACGATCCCATCTCGCAGGCGCTTGCGGCACTGTCGGAGGACCCCGACCCGAGGCCGACCTTGGACCGAGCCCGGTCTCACCCACCCCCTCGGACGTCGGGGCGCTCGGTTCGCAACGCCAGCGGCAGCCGGCGAAAGGGTGAACACCATCGAGCGCGACCGCCGCACATGCGTGCTTGGCCCAGATGGGCCCGGTGGCAGTCGATCGGTGAGCGGCTGACCGACGGGCAGTTCCCATGCGGCCGCCGGGGGTGGCGAAAGGCCGCTCACCTTCAAGCCGGCACGAACGGCACGGCGGCCCTGGGTACCGCGCCTGCTCTCTGCGCGACAGCTCAGGCGCGAGGAGCGCGCAGCGTCCGAAAGGCCGCGCGCATCTCCCGGGCGAACAGCGCCGGTTGCTCCCAGGCGGCGAAGTGCCCGCCGCGATCCAGCCGGTTGTAGTAGGCGAGGTTCGGGTACGCCCGTTCGACCCAGCTGCGCGGCGCCGCGTAGATCTCGTCCGGGAAGACACTCACCGCCACCGGGATGCGCACGTTCTTCGGCGCGAAGAAAGGCAGCTTGCTTTCCCAGTACAGACGCGCCGAGGACACGCCGGTGCGCGTGAGCCAGTACAGCGTGGCGTTGTCAAGGATGTCCTCGCGGGTGAGCCCCTCGGCCTGGCCATCGAAGACGCGCGCGATGAGCGCGTAGCTGCGCGCATCGTGATCCAGCATCCAGGCTGCCAAGCCGACTGGCGAGTCGTCGATGGCATAGAGGGTCTGCGGGCGGTTGCCCATCTCCTGCGCGTAGGCCAGGCCGTTGCGGTAGAAGTCGGCCAGCTGGGCGTAAGCCTGCTGCTCCTCGGAG
This sequence comes from Ramlibacter sp., assembly GCA_036263715.1. Classification (GTDB taxonomy): domain Bacteria; phylum Pseudomonadota; class Gammaproteobacteria; order Burkholderiales; family Burkholderiaceae_C; genus Ramlibacter. The sequence goes on along the minus strand of DATAGN010000056.1, from coordinate 34,442 downwards.
CCCAGCCCGGTGGGCATGGGTGCCGAGGCCTGCAAGGCCCGGGCGATCTCCTCGGGCACCGTTGCCGGCATGTTGGTGTGGATCCCGGCCAGCCCCGGAGGCTCCAGCAGCGCCATCTGCTCGGTCACGGCGTTGCCCCAGTCGCCGCCCTGCGCCACGTAACGCGCGTATCCCAAGCGGTCCATCAGCACCACCCAGGCACAGGCGATGCGCACCGGGTCCCAGCCCAGCTCAGTGGGTTTGCCCGAAAAGCCATGCCCCGGCAGCGAGGGGATCACCACGTCGAACGCGTCCGCGGCGCTGCCGCCGTGGGCAGTCGGGTTGGTGAGCGGGCCGATGATCTTCATCTGCTCCACCACCGAGCCCGGCCAGCCATGCGTGATCAACAGCGGCAGCGCCCCGGGGTGGGTGGAGCGCACGTGGATGTAGTGGATGTCGACACCGTCGATCTCGGTGACGAACTGCGGGTAGCTGTTGAGGCGGGCCTCGAAGCGACGCCAGTCGTAGCGGCTGCCCCAATGGCGCGCCAGCTCCTGCAGTGTGCGCAGCTGCACCCCTTGCGAGGCATCGCTGACCAGCTCGCGGCTGGGCCAGCGCGTGGCCCGGATGCGCCGGCGCAAGTCGGCCAGGTCGGCCTGCGGCACCTGGGCGCGAAACACGCGCAACGCCTCGCCCCCGCGGCGCGCGCCACCAGCAGCGGCCGCAGCCGGTGCCGGCAAAACGCCGGCCGAGAGCACTGCAAGGGAGCCGGCCAGCAGCTCGCGCCGGGACAAGGAGTGCAAGAGGTTGTCGGTCATGTCAGGAGATCTTCTGTTGGGCGACGTCGAGCACCGCACGGGCGAACGCCAGCGGCGCCTCCTGCGGCAGGTTGTGGCCGATGCCTCCGGTCACGAGCCGGTGGACGTAGGGGCCGGAGAACTTGGCCGCGTAGACGGCAGGGTCGGGGTGCGGCGCACCGTTGGCGTCGCCTTCCATCGTGATCGTGGGCACGCCGATCACCGGAAAGCGTGCGATCCGCTCCTCCAGCGCGTCGTAGCGGGATTCGCCCGCGGCCAGCGACAGCCGCCACCGGTAGTTGTGCACCGCGATGTCGACATGGTCGGGATTGTCCAGGGCGGCCGCACTGCGATGGAAGGTCGCATCGTCGAAGCGCCACTGCGGCGAGCCCAGGCGCCAGATCAGGCGTGCGAACTCCCGCCGGTACTGTGCATAGCCTTCGCGGCCGCGATCGGTCGCGAAGTAATACTGGTACCACCACTCGAGCTCCGCCTCCGGGCGCAGCGGCTTGCGAGCAGCAGCCTGGCTGCCAATCAGGTAGCCGCTGACCGACACCATGCCCAGGCAGCGCTCGGGCCACAGCGCCGCGACGATGTTGGCGGTGCGCGCGCCCCAGTCGAAGCCGGCGATCACCGCCTGCCCGATGCCGAGCGCGTCCATGAAATCGACGACGTCCAGCGCCAGCGCGGCCGGCTGGGCGTTGCGCTGCGTGGCCAGCGACAGGAAGCGGGTGGAGCCGTAGCCGCGCAGGTAGGGAACGAGCACCCGGTATCCGGCCGCCGCCAGCACCGGCGCAACCTCGGCGAAGCTGTGGATGTCGTAGGGCCAGCCGTGCAGCAGGATCACGGCAGGGCCGTCGGCGGGTCCCAGCTGCGCGTAGCCCACGTCCAGGACGCCGGCGCGCACCTGCTGGATGGTGCCCAGCGGCGAGTCGGTGCCGGCGCCTTGCGCCCGGGCGACCCCGCTTCGCGCAAAGGACGCCGCTCCGAGCTTCGCTGCGGCCACGCCCAGCAGGCGGCGACGGGACAAGGATGGAAGGGTCATGGCCGCTCCTTCAAGGTGCGGGGGCCAGCAGCGGCTTGCCCTTTTCCACGATGTAGGTCGCCAGTTCCGCGCCGCGGCCCTCGCCCACGTTCTTCACGGCATGGACGGTGCCGGCCGGGATGAACAGCACGTCGCCGGCGCGCAGGATGACCGGCGGCCGACCGTCCAGGCGGTACTCGAGCGCGCCTTCCAGCACGTAGACGATCTCCTCGCCCGGGTGGGAGTGGCGCGCCGCCGTCACTCCCGGCTCGATGGAGACGACCGCCTGCACCACTTCGCGGCCGGGGGCGCTCAGGTCGTGGCGCTGCAGGTCGATGCGTTGCGTGCCCTGCAGCTGCGCGTGGGCTGCAGGGGCTGCAAAGGCAGCCCCCAGCACGAGTGCGGCCGCGCGCGTGAATGCGGAGATGTTCATGACCTGCTCCTTCAGCGGAAAGTGCGGAACGCCGCGCGCAGCTCGGAAGCGAACAGCTGCGGCTCCTCCCAGGCGGCGAAGTGGCCGCCGCGGGGGGCTTGGTTGTAGTAGGCAAGCCTCGGGTACGCGCGCTCCGTCCAGCTGCGCGGCGCCTCGTACTGTTCGCCCGGGAACACGGTCACCGCCACGGGGATGCCCACGCCCTTGGCGTTGAAGAAGCCGCCCTTGTATTCCCAGTACAGGCGCGAGGCCGACACACCGGTGTTGGTGAGCCAGTACAGGGTGATGTTGTCCAGGATCTCGGTGCGCGTGAGTTCGCCACTGGCGCTGCTGCCGCGCTCCAGGGCGCTGGCGACGGCGGCCGCGGGCTGTCCGTGCGCGTCGTTGTGGTCCAGCAGCCAGGCGGCCAGGCCCACCGGTGAATCCGCGATGCCGTACAAGGTCTGCGGCCGCGACGCCATGAGGCGGGCGTAGTCGACCTGCTTGAAGGTCCTCTCCAGCTGCGCGTAGGCCTTGCGTTCGTCAGGCGACAGGCCCGCGGGGGCCGGCGCGCCGATCTGCAGCAGCTTGTCGATGTCGGCCGGCACCGTGGCGGGCATGTTGGTGTGGATCGCCAGGAGTCCGCGAGGCGCCTGCAGCCCCATCTGGTCGACGACGAAGGCACCCCAGTCACCGCCTTGCGCCACGTAGCCGCCGTAGCCCAGGCGCTGCATCAGCGCATGCCAGGCCTGCCCCATGCGCTCGGGGCCCCAGCCGGTGCCGGTGGGCTTGCCGGAAAAACCGTAGCCGGGCATGGAGGGAATCACGACGTGGAAGGCATCGCTGGCGCGGCCGCCGTGCGCCGTGGGGTTGACCAGCGGCTCGATCAGCTTGATCTGTTCGAGCACCGACCCGGGCCAGCCGTGGTTGATGACGATCGGCAGCGCGTTGGCATGGCGCGAGCGCACGTGGATGAAATGGATGTCCAGGCCATCGATCTCAGTGACGAAGTTGGGCAGCGCGTTCAGCGCGGCTTCGGCCTTGCGCCAGTCGTAGTCGCTGGCCCAGTGGCGTGCGAGCTCGCGCATCGTGGCCAGCGGCACGCCCTGGGTGCTGTCCGGAACGGTCTCCTTTTCCGGCCACTGGGTCGCCAGGATGCGGCGGCGCAGGTCATCCAGCCGCGCCTGCGGCATGTTCACCGCGAACGGGCGGATTGCAGCGCCGCCCAGCGCCGGAGGCACGGCGGCCGCAGAGCGGTCGGCCACGCCGCCGGGGGTCTCCGCCTGGGCGGCGAGCTGCGCGAACGGCGCGGAGGAGATCGTCGCCGCCGAAGCGGCCAGGAAACCGCGGCGGGAGATCGGGGTAATGATGGTCATGAAGAAGGTCCTTTGGCGATTGCATGCATGCGCGATGCGCAAGGCATGACAACAGCTGAGGACGACGCGGTCGATTGCACCTTCGTATCGCACCCACCAGTGGCCGAGGGCCGTCCCTGTCCTTGGTCCGATTGCCGCCCCGTGACGAGGCTGCTTTCATGGGCGGCTGGCCGCCGCTTGCGCGGCCCAACCCACGGAGATCCGACATGAGCACAAGCAACCTGCACGCCGAGCGCGTGCAGCCCGACACCACCGGCCCCCTCCAACTGGAGGTGGTCACCCTGCCCGTGGCCGATGTCGCGCGCGCCAAGGCCTTCTATGCCGCGCTCGGCTGGCGGCTGGACGCCGAACTCGCGCGCGGCGAGGACTTCCACCTGGTGCAGATGACGCCGCCCGGCTCGCCCTGCTCGATCCACTTCGGGCGCGGGATCACGGAGGCCCCGCCCGGCTCTGCGCAAGGGCTGTACCTGGTGGTGCCGAAGATCGAGGCCGCGCGCGCAGCGCTGCTCGCGCGCGGCGCCGCAGTCGGCGAGATCTACCATGGCAGTCCCGGCGATCCCCCGGCCAGTGGCCCGGAGCCCACGCGCCGCACCTACGCTTCGTACGCCTCCTTCCGCGATCCGGATGGCAACCGCTGGCTGCTGCAGGAAGTGACGGCCCGCCTGCCGGGCCGCCTGGAGGCCGGGGCGCTCGCGTTCGCGACACCTGCGCAGCTGGCGAGCGCCCTGCGCCGCGCGCAGGCTGCGCACCGTGCGCACGAGCAGCGCGGCGGCTCGAACGAGGGCGACTGGGCGCTCTGGTACGCCGGCCACCTGTGGACCGAGCAACAGGGCGCAGCGCAGCCGGCCTGAGCGGGGGCGCGCCGGAGAGCGCGCCTCCTGCCTCAGGGTTGCGCGCGCAGGCTGCGAAAGGCGCTGCGCAATTCCTGCGCAAAGATCTGCGGCTGCTCCCAGGCAGCGAAGTGGCCGCCCTTTTCCGCCTCGCGAAAGTACACCAGCGTCGGGAAGGCGCGCCGGGCCCAGCTCTCGGGCGGCTGGTACACCTCGTCGGGAAAGGAGGTGACCGCCACGGGTACCGTGATCTCGCGGGTGCGCTGCGCCGCGGAGTTGGTCACGCCGCGGCTGGCGCCTTCCCAGTACAGACGCGCGGCCGAGGCGGCGGTGTTGGTGAGCCAGTACAGGGTGAAGTTGTCCAGGACGTCGTCGACACTGGGCGACTGCGCCGGGTCCGCGCCGTAGCCCCACTTGGCGAAGCCCGGGTGCACGAGCATGAAGCCGGCGAGCCCCACGGGGGAGTCGGTCAGGCCGTAGCCCACCGCCTGCGGCCGCGCCCCCAGCATGTTCACGTACGCAAGGTGCCCCATCTTGTTGAAGGCCACCAGCGCTTCGAAGGTGGCGCGCTCCTGCGGCGTGAGCGAGGCGGGCGCGGGCGCGCCGGTGGCGATCAGCGGCACCAGCTCCCCGGGCACGGCGGCCGGCAGGTTGACATGGATGCCGGCCAGCCCCGCGGGCGCTTGCCGCCCCATGGACTGCGCCACCGGCGAGCCCCAGTCACCGCCTTGGGCGACGTAGCGTGCGTAGCCCAGGCGCTGCATCAGCACCGCCCAACTGGCGGCGATGCGATCCGGGCCCCAGCCGGTCGTCGTCGGCCTGCCGGAAAATCCGTAACCGGGCAGCGACGGGATGACCACGTCAAACGCATCCTCCGCGCGACCTCCGTGGGCCGTGGGGTCCACCAAGGGCGCGATGATCTTCAGCTGTTCGATCACCGAGCCCGGCCAGCCATGGGTGATCACCATCGGCAGGGCGCCCGGATGGCGCGAGCGCACGTGGATGAAGTGGATGTCCACGCCGTCGATGCGCGTGACGAACATCGGCAGTGCGTTGAGCCTGGCCTCCGCTTTGCGCCAGTCGTAGTCGCTGCCCCAGTAGCGCACCAGCTCGCGCAGCCTGGCCAGCTGCGTGCCTTGGGAAGGATCGGCCACGGTCTCTTGATCCGGCCAGCGCGTGTCCTGGAGGCGACGGCGCAGGTCGGCCAACTGCGCCTCTGGCACATTCACCTGGAACGGCCGGATCGCGGTGTCCTCCTGCGCCCCGCCTTGCGCGTGGACGGCCGGCAGCGCCAGCGACAAGCCGGCCCAGAGCACGGCGATCAAGTAGCGGCGCCAAAGCGCCGGCCAGCGGGGTAGCAGCATGTTCTCTCCTGGAAGGGTGGCGCCGCGTGCGGCGCACGTCGGCAGCAGCAGCGTAAGAGCCGTGCGGGCCGCGGCGATCGTGCCGAAGGGACAGCCGCTCCCCTGCCGGAAGTCGCACGCCAGCCGCGTGCCGCTCGCTCAGGCGGCCTGGGCGACCGCCGCGTTCACGGCGTCCAGCAGCGCGGTGTCGCTGAACGGCTTGAACAGGCAAGCCACGGCACCCTGCTGCACCAGCCGGGGCAGCAGCGCGGGGTCGGCATGGGCGGTGATGAACACCGTCGGGAATCCCTGGCCGCGCCGCTGCAGTTCCAGGAACAGCTCCGGTCCGGTCATGCCGGGCATAGCAACATCCAGGATCACCGCCTGCGGCCGCAGCGGCGGGCCATCCAGCAGGAATTCCTCCGCCGAGGCGAACGCACGCGAGCTGAAACCGAACTCCGTCAGCAGGTCGGGCAGCGCCTCGCGCACGGACTCGTCGTCGTCCACCACGCACACCAGGGGGCGCGGCGCTTTCGCAGAATGATCGTCCCTGCCGCCACTGTTCATCACGGCTCCGTGTCCAATACCGCAAGCGTGCACCAGTTCCGCACGTGCGTAAACCATACCTTGGTGTCACCGGGGGGCTGAACCCGCAGCCGGCGGCACCGCGCGGTCGCGTTATACCAAGGTATGGGTGGACACGCGTGCCGCCTGGGCGCATCCTCGGCGGCTCCCGCCCAGCGCGCCCGGCTGACCGACCGATGAACACTGCGATCGCCTGCACGTCCCCGCACGACGAGCGGCGCGAAGTCTTGTGGGAAGACGCAGACCGGGCGCTGGTACGGGGAGTGCGCACCGGCCCCGATGGCCGGGCGCGGCAGGTGCTCACCCTGATGCTGACAGCCGAGCGCCCGGCACGCGCCAGCGTCGACCGGCTGGCGCACGAATACGGTTTGCGGCAGTTGTTGGACGGAGATTGGGCGGTGCGGCCGCTGGAACTGGTGCACGACCAGGACCGGCCCCTGCTGGTGCTGGACGATCCGGGGGGCGAGCCGCTGGAGCGCTTTCTTGGCCAGCCGATGGAGACCGGCCGCTTCCTGCGCCTCGCCCTCGCCATCACGGCGACCCTGGCGCGGCTTCACGCGCAGGGCCTGGTCCACAAGGACCTCAAGCCCGCGCACCTGCTGGTGGCCGGCGATGGGCGCGTGCGGCTGACGGGGCTCGGCCTGGCGTCGCAGCTGCCGCGCGAAAAACAGGTGCCGGCACCTCCCGAGTTCATCGCCGGCACCCTGCCCTACATGGCACCGGAACAGACCGGGCGCATGAACCGCTCCATCGATTCGCGCAGCGACCTGTATGCGCTTGGCGTCGTCTTCTACCGCATGCTCACCGGCGTGCTGCCGTTCTCGGCGGCCGACCCGATGGAATGGATCCACTGCCACGTCGCACGCTCGCCGGTGCCCCCGCAGGACCGGGTTGCCGACCTGCCGCCCATCCTGGGGCGCATCGTGCTGAAGCTGCTGGCCAAGACCGCCGAGGAACGCTACCAGACCGCCGCCGGGGTGGAGCACGACCTGCAGTGCTGCCTGGCCGACTGGGAGGCATCGCGCTGCATCGCAGCGATGCCGCTGGGCAGCCGCGACCTGCCGGACCGGCTGCTGATCCCGGAGGTGTTGTGCGGACGGTCGGCCGAACTGTCCGTGCTGCTGCAGGCGTTCGAGAACGTGTTCGCCAGCGGCCGGCCCACGCTGGTGTTGGTGGCCGGCTACTCCGGAACAGGCAAGTCCTCGCTGGTGCACGAGTTGCACAAGTCGATGGTGCCCGCGCGGGGCCTGTTCGCCTGGGGCAAGTTCGACCAGTACAAGCGCGAGATTCCCTACGGCACGCTGGCCGAGGCGCTGCAGGGCCTCGTGGAGCAGCTCCTGAGCCGCGAGGAGGCGCAGCTGCGGCATTGGCAGCATGCATTGCGCGAGGCACTGGGTGCGCAGGGGCAGCTGCTGGTCGACCTCATCCCGCAGCTGGAACTGGTGATCGGCAAGCAGCCGCCTGCCCCCCGCCTGCCGGCGCAGGACGCGCACCGTGCCTTCCAGGCCGTGGTGCAGCGCTTCCTCGCGGTGTTCGCCACTGCGGACCACCCGCTCGTGCTCTTCCTGGACGACCTGCAATGGCTGGACGCGGCGACACTGGAGTTGGTGCAGGAGATCCTGGCGAACGGCCAGCGTGGGCACCTGCTGCTGGTGGGCTCCTACCGGGACAACGAGGTCGGGCCCTTGCACCCGCTGCGCCGCAAGATCGAGGCCGTGCGAGCCGCCGGCGCGCCCGTGCACGAGATCGTCCTGGCCCCGCTGCAGGGCGAGGACCTCGCGCAGATGGTCGCTGGAGCCTTGCGCTGCGGACTCCAGCGCGCCCGTCCACTGGCCCGCCTGGTGCACGAGAAGACGGGCGGCAATCCGCTGTTTGCCGCGCAGTTCCTGCATGCACTGGTGGACGAAGGCCTGCTCGCCTTCGACCACGGCCGCGGGCGCTGGCGCTGGGACCTGGCGCGCATGGCGTCCAAGCGCTACACCGACAACGTGGTCGACCTGATGGTGGTCAAGCTCAATCGCCTGCCGCCTTCCACACTGGCGGTGCTGCAGCAACTGGCCTGCGTGGGCCATGCCGCTCCGTGCGAACTGCTGGCCAAGGTCTGCGAGGCGCCGGTCCACCAGGTGCATGCGCAACTCTGGGATGCGGTGCATGCCGGGCTGGTGCAGCGCACGGGTGACACCTACGTGTTCCAGCACGACCGGGTCCGCGAGGCGGCCTACTCGCTCATCCCGCCCGAGGCGCGCCCGATGCACGACCTGCGCGTGGCCCGCCTGCTGCTGGCGCACAGCTCGCCGCAGGAGCGCGGCGAGCTGGTGTTCGACATCGTCAACCACTTCAACCGCAGCGTGCAGCTGATCACGGACCAGGCCGAGCGCGTGCTGGTGGCGGCGCTGAACCTGGAAGCGGCCGAACGTGCCAAGTCCTCGACCGCGTACGCCGCCGCATGGCTGTACGCGGAAGCCGGCGCGGCGCTGCTGGACGAGGGCTGCTGGAGCAGCCAGCACGCCTTGGCGTTCCGGCTGGAACTGCAGCGCGCCGAATGCGCCTTCCTGTCCGATGCGATGGCGAAAGCCGAGGAGCGGCTGGCCGTCCTGCCCTCGCGCGCCCTCGATACCGTCGAGCGCTCTCGCGTCGCCTGCCTGCAGATCGACATGTACACCACCTTCGATCGCGGCGACGAGGCGATCGCCGCGGGTCTGGACTTCCTGCGGGAGCTCGGCATGCACTGGCCGGCGCACCCAGAGGACCCCGAAGTACGCATGGAATACGAGCTGACGCGCGCGGCGCTGGACCGACGCGGCCACGAGGAGCTGCTGGCACAGCCGCTGATGACCGACGGGGACGCCGTGGCGACGCTGGACGTTCTGAGCAAGCTCACCGTGCCGGCCTTCTTCATCAACGTACCGCTGTTCGCACTCCTGGTCTGCCGCACCGTGCGGTTGATCCTGCGCAGCGGCAACAGCGACGCTTCGCCGGCGGCCTACGTGCGTCTGGGCATCATCGCCGGCCGGTTGTTCGGCGACTACCAAGGCGCTTACCGCCTGGGCCAGCTCGGGCGCGAGCTCGTCGACAAGCGCGGACTGGCCCGCTTCCGCCCGGCGGTGTACTTCCTGCTGGGCAACATGGTGATGCCCTGGACTCGGCACTACAAGGCCGGACGCGACCTGATCGACAGCGCCTTTGCCAGCGCACGCGACAGCGGATACCTGTACTACGCCACCATCTGCGCCAAGGGCATGAGCACCAACCGCTTCGCCGCCGGCGACCCGCTTGCGCTGATCCAGCGGGAGGCGGAGGAAGGGGTGGCCTTCGGCCGCTCGGTCAAATTCGAATCCTTCACCGACCTGTTGCGCGCCAACGTGGCCCTGGCGCGCATGCTGCGCGGCCTGAGCCCGCGCTTTGGCAGCCTGAACGATGCCGACTTCGACGAGGACGACATCGAGCGGCGCTACGCTGGCCGCTCCGGGATGGTGCAGTTCATGTACTGGACCACCAAGCTGAAGGCGCGCTACTTCGCCGGAGATCACGACGGGGTGCTGCGTGCGGAGGCCAGGCTGCAGCTGTACCTGCCGGACAACCTGAGCACCATGGAACCGGTGGATTACCGCTTCTATGGCGCCCTTGCCCACGCCGCCTGCTGCGCCGGCGCGGCGGCTGCGGCACGCGCGACCCACCTGGAGGCGGCCGAGGCGCACCACTGCCAGCTGCTGGAATGGGCGCGCCACTGTCCGGACAACTTCGCCTGCTGCGCCGCGCTGGTGGGCGCGGAGATCGCGCGCCTGTCACAGCGCGAGTTCCAGGCGGTCCAGCTGTACGCCGATGCCCTCCGCGCCGCCCGCGCCAGCGGCTTCGTGCACCTGGAGGCGCTCGGGCACGAGCTTGCGGCGGGCTTCTACACCAGCCAGGGCTGCACCGACGAAGCGGCGATGCACCTGCTCAAGGCGCGCAACGGCTACCTGCGCTGGGGCGCCGACGGCAAGGTGAGGCAATTGCAGCAGCTGCATCCGCGCCTGCGCGAAGAGCACCCGCCGGCGCTGTCCACTGCCGGCACCATCGGCACCCCGGTGGCGGACCTGGACTTGGCCACGGTGCTGGAGGTGTCGCGCACCGTGTCCGGCGAGATCGTGCTGGACCGGCTGCTGGCGACGCTGCTGCGCACCGCGCTGCAGCAAGCCGGTGCCCAGCGCGGCTTCCTGGTCGTGCCGGGCGAGCCGCACCCGCTGATCGAGGCGCAGGCACGGGTCGATGGCGAGACGGTGGCCGTGCAGCTGTGCCAGCTGCCGGTGGAGGACGCTGCGCTGGCCACCTCGGTACTGCTGTACGTGCTGCGTACCGGCGAGCTGGTGCTGCTGGACGACGCGATCGCCCATCCGCTCTTCGCCACGGACCCCTACGTGCGCACGCACCGGGTGCGCTCGATCTTCTGCCTGCCGCTGGTCGCGCGCGGCAAGCTCAGTGCGGTGCTGTACCTGGAGAACCAGCTGGCCCCGGGCGTGTTCATGTCCGGGCGCACTGGCGTGCTCACGCTGCTGGCCACGCAGGCGGCCATCGCCCTGGAAAACGCCCGGCTGTACCGGGACGTAGCCGAACGCGAGGCACGCATCCGCCGGCTGGTGGATGCCAACATCATCGGCACCTACATCTGGAAGATCAGCCCGTACGACGCCGCCAAGGTGCCGGTGCTGGTGGAGGCCAACGACGCCTTCCTGCGCATGGTGGGCTACGACCGTGCCGACCTCGCCGCCGGGCGCGTACGCCGCGACACGCTGTCGCCGCCGGACTGGGGCGAGCGGGACGTGCAGACGGCCGCGCAGGTCCAGGCCGCCGGCAGCGTTGCCCCTTTCGAGAAGGAGTATGCGCGCAAGGACGGCAGCCGCGTGCCGGTGCTGATGGGGCTGGCCGCCTTCGACGAGCGCCGGCTCGAAGGCTTGGCCTTCGTCATCGACCTCAGCGAGACCAAGCGTGCAGAAGCGGCAGCGCGCGAAGGCGAGCGGCGCTACCGCGAAGTGGAGACCGCACTGGCGCACGCAACCCGCGTGGCCACCTTGGGGCAGCTCACAGCCTCGATCGCGCATGAAGTGAGCCAGCCGGTGGTCGGCGTGATCACCAATGCGGAGACGGCGCTGCGCAGGCTCAAGGCGGAGCCGCCGAATGTGCCCGGCGCCGCGCAGGCGCTCGAGCGCATCGTGCGCGATGGCACGCGCGCGCGCGACGTGATCGACCGCATCCGCGCCCTGGTGCGCAAGGCCCCCGCGCGCAGCGACCAGGTGGAGATCAACGGCGCCGTGTGCGAGGTGCTCGAGCTGACCAAGGGCGAAGCGGCCAAGCGCAACGTGCTGGTGCGCACCGAGCTGGCCGAGGGGCTGCCTGCCGTTGCTGGCGACCGGGTACAGCTGCAGCAGGTGATCCTCAACTTGATCGTGAATGCGATGGACGCCATGGCGGCGCCGCAAGACGCGGTGCGCGAGCTGTGCATCAGCACCGACCGCTCTGGATCTGACTCCGTCGTGGTGCGCGTGCGCGACTCCGGCGCTGGCATCGCGCCGGCGCAGGTCGCGCGGGTATTCGATCCCTTCTACAGCACCAAGGACGATGGCCTGGGCATCGGCTTGTCGATCTGCCGCTCCATCGTGCACGCGCATGGCGGCAAGCTGTGGGCCAGCCCGGCGCAACCCCGGGGCATGCTGTTCCAGTTCACCCTCCCCGTGGCGGGGCCGGCGCCGGACCACTTCTGAGCGGCACGGCCCGCGCTCAGGCCGGCGGTCGGCGCTCCGCAGTGAGCCGCTCGGGCGAACCGGCCGGAGACGAGCCCTCGCGCACGCCACCCAGCCCGAGCAGGGCGCACATGTTCACCAGGTCCGGCAGCGAAGCGGCCTGCATCTTGCGCATGACGCTGCCGCGGTGGGCCTTGACGGTGATCTCGCTGATGCCCAGCTTGCCGCCTACCTGCTTGTTCAGCAGCCCGGACACCACCAGCACCATCACTTCCCTTTCCCGCTGGCTGAGGGACGCATAGCGGCCGCGCAACGCGTTCAGCTGCAACTCGTCCTGCAGCGCCGCGCGGCTGCGCTCGATTGCCTGCCGGACCGCCTCCAGCAGCAGTTCATCGCTGATCGGCTTGGTCAGGAATTCGACCGCGCCAGCCTTCATCGCTCGTACCGTGGTGGGCACATCCCCGTAGCCGGTGATGAAGATGATCGGCATGTCGGGACGCTCGGCGACGACGCGTTGCTGCAGGTCCAGGCCATTCAGCCCCGGCATCGCGACGTCCAGAACGAGGCAGCTGGGCACCAGCGGCCGGGTCCGCTCGAGGAACTGCTGCGCCGACTCGAAAGTTTCCACCGGCCAGCCAGCCGTCTCGAGCAGCAGCTCCAGCGACTCGCGCACGGACACGTCATCATCCACGATGAACACAACGCATGGCGTGCCTGCTGCGGCCCCTGCAGCTTGGGTCATGTCCGCTCCTTGTCGATCGTCAGCGCGGCTGCTGTCGTGCACCGGAGGATGCACCGAACTGCCTCCCGCGTAAACAGGAACGACGCGCACCCGCGCCCGCGGATGGGCACGCGTCGGGGCTCCCTTGCGCAGCCGCCACGGTGCCACGCGCCGCGGCCGCCGCCCTCCGACCAAAGTCGCAGGTAGCCCACCCTCCTGCGTCGTGAGTTCCGGCCGGGCCAGCCGGGGCGGGCCATCTGGGCCGCCGAGCGGCGCCTGCACCCCGCCGGGCGCCGGTCGCCGAACGGTTCGCGGCGAACAGCGCCGGCACACCGCTGCCTGGCCAGAGGGGCGCGCTCGCGTTGTGGGCACGCACGAAAGGGTGTTGCGGCCCGGCGCGTGAAGGCGCGGCCGGCGCCTTCCCTCGCGCACGCATCACGCGGGCGACGCGGTGGGCTGCAGCGGCATCAGCCGCTGCAGCATGGTGGGAATCAGCTCGCTGATGGTCGGGTGAATGGGAACGCTGCTGGCGATGCGGCGCACGTCGACATCCGCCGCCATGAGGGCCACCAACGAGTGAATGATCTCGTCGGCATCCGCACATACCAGAGTTGCGCCCAGCAGCTGCATGGAGGCCGCATCCACCAGCACCTTCATGAACCCACGCGTCTCGCCCCGCTCGCGTGCGCGTCCCACGCTGCTCATGGGAAGGAAGCCGACCAGCACTTCACTGCCGCGGGCACGCGCCTGCTGCTCGGAGTCGCCGATGCGTGCGAGCGGCGGATCCACGTAGAGCGCATAGCGCGACACGCGCTCGTCGACAGAGCGAGCTTGGCCGTCCAGCAGGTTGGCAGCCACCACCTCGTAGTCGTTCCATGCCGTGTGCGTGAAGGCCCCGCGGCCGTTGACGTCGCCCAGCGCCCAGATCCCCGGCACGCTGGTGCGCAGCTGGCCGTCGACGCGTACGAAGCCCCGCTCGTCCAGCGCGACCCCGGCCTGTTCCAGGCCGAGCTCGCCGGTGTTGGGTTGCCGCCCCGTCGCGACCAGAACGTGGCTGGCCTGCACGGAGTGCGAGGTGCCGGCGCGCCTGAACGTGAGCAGTAGCGCCTCACACCCTGGCGCGCGCGCCAGGGCAAGGTTATCGGCGCCGAGCTCCAGCACCACCCCCTCGGCCGCAAGCGCTGCGCCGACCTCGGCGGCTGCTTCGGGATCTTCGCGCGGCAGCAGCGCGGCGCCTTGCTCCAGCACGGTCACCTGGCTGCCCAGCCGGCGAAACACCTGGGCGAACTCCAGGCCGATCGCGCCAGCGCCCACGATGGCCAGGTGCTGCGGCAGCTGCTGCAGGCCGAACACGTTGTCGCTGGTGAGGAAGGGCACCCCCGCGTCGCGCACCCACGCCGGCACGGTGGGACGGCACCCCACGTTGAGGAACACGCGCGGCGCCCGCAGCGTGCGCCCCGGCACCTGCAGGGTGCCCGGAGCAATGAAACGCGCATGCCCGCTGACCACCGACAGCCCCTGGGTACCCTGCAGCCAGCTTTCCAGCCCGCGAAGGGACTGCCCGACGATCGCCTGAACGCGCGCGCGCACCGCGCCGAAGTCGACGGCCACGGGACCCGGCAGCGTGATGCCGAATTCGCCCGCCCGGCGCGCGAGCGCCGCCACTCGCGCGGCCGCCACCAGCGTCTTGGTGGGTGTGCAGCCGGTGTGCACGCAGGTGCCGCCCACACGTCCGCGCTCGATCAGGGCGGTACGGTAGCCGGCGCCGGCCAGCCGCACCGCGAGGGCGGGACCGGCCTGACCGGCGCCGACGACGATGGCATCCCAGTCTTCAACGGCCATCTCAGCCCCGGGCCAGGAAACGCTCGGCCAGCGCCGCATCGAACACCGCCGCTGCATCCGAAAGGATCGCGTCCACCGGGGACCGCTCTTCGAGCCAGACGTTCGGGGTGGCGAACCACACGGCGATCTCCCAGTCGCTCAAGGCCGGCACCAGTTCGCGCAGCGCGGTGGTGAATTCCGCGTAGGGAGCCAGGCTGTGCGGGTCGAACTGGAACATCGGCAGCATCGTGTGCCCGTGCCATTGGAAGCTGAGCACCTCGCGGTCCACGATCCAGCGTGCCAGCCGGGAGATCGGCTGGTCCGTGCGCCGCCGCAGCCTCCCCACCATCTCCTCGGAGGCCACGATACCGCCGGTGGCGGCGAAGGCCTGCTCCATGGTGCAGTACTGGGCCGCCTGCGCCGACTGCAGCAGGGTGGGCACTCGAAGCGGCGAGCGCGGCGCCGAAGCGCGCCTGCCGCCGGACAGCTCGGGGGTGTGCAACACCAGGTCTTCACGCATGGAGATCTCCGCCGGCCGCGCAGGCGCACATCACCGGAGGAAAGAAGTCACGACCCACGGCAGCCCGCGCTCGCAGGTAGTTCGCCCGGGCGCGCTCGCTGAGCATCGCCACGTCCACGTTGCCCTGCGGGTCGCACGGGAACGCGTAGCCGCGGCCCATGTTGTACAGCCCCGCGAATCGGAGCTCGTACTGGCGGCCGCTGGCGGCCGCTTCGGTCCATGAGGTATCCATCGCCATCTCCTGAAGGATGCATTCATGAAAGCAGACGCACCGCGTGCGGGCAATTGAACGATGGTGTTCCCGGTACCTTGGTGTCACCCGCAGCAGCCGTGTCACCAAAGTCGCAGCGCCGTGTGCGCAGGAAGGCCAGGCGAGACCTTGGTGCTATCGACCGCACGGCGGCCGTCTGCTTTCATGCAGCCGTCCCTCCTACTCCGATGCACCATGCACAAGGCCCGCTCGACTTCACGCTCCGACGCCCCGGCGTCGGGATGGCCGACGACGTTGACCTTCAGCAGGCGCCTGGGCGAGACGACCCGCGGCCCCGAGTACGCCACTGCCTTCGAAGGCGCACACGAGCCCGGACCCGCGCACTTCGAGGCGCGCGGAGAGCGGCGACGTCCATGGAAGCGGCTGCTGGCCGCGCTCCTGTGTCGGCGCCAGGCAGGGTGAGTGCCGTCGCCCCGGCGACGGTTGACATCGATACGAACGACGCAGGAGCCGACATGGCCGACGAAGCAGACCTCGCCTTTGATTCCGAACAGCACCACCTCGCCTACGCCCTGCAGCAGCGGCACGGTGCGGTGCTGCACCCCGTGGGCTGTTGCCACAACTGTGGTGCCGACGACGTCGCCCGTCGACTGTTCTGCGACCCGGACTGCGCCGCGGACTGGGAGTACGAGGACTCGGTGCGGCGCAAGCTGGGGCTGCTGCCGCACCGCGTGCCCGCGCGTGCGCGGCAGCGGGTACGGCTGGCCGCGTAGCGGCCGCGGCAAGCGGGCCGCCTCGCGCGGCGCCAGCGCCCGGCGGCGGCCCGTGGAGTTCGCCCCGGCGCGTGCCACAGGGCTGCGCGTGCGGGTGCATGCGGCGACGCTGGCGTCCCCAGGGACGAGTGTTGCGCTGCCGCCCTGTTTTCCTAGGAGCACACATGCCAAGAGCCACCCCCACGACTTCGCCCGCGTGCTGCCAGCAGCCTCGTGCGACCCGACCCCGACTGATACGGCGGCCGCCCGCGCCGCATCGGTACTGACCCGGAGGATCACGACATGGTTGCGAACCTGCGATGGTGGCTCGTGTTTCTGTGCAGCGTCGCTGGCTTGGCCATCGCCGCTGTCACGGACCATCTGGGAGCGATGTGGCGCGTCGATGCCTACAAGGTGAGCTTCATCACCTTGACCACGTATTTCGTGGTGACCGTCTTCGTCGGCCGGCTCACGCGGCGCGTGGGCCGCGGCGACCTCACCTGGCACCTGCGCTACCAGGAAGGCTACGACTACGCCGTGACGCTGATGACGATGCTGGGCCTGATCGGCACCGTCATCGGCTTCATGGAGCTGCTGACCACGTCCTTTTCCTCGCTCGCCGGCGCCGACGTGACGGTGGCGCGGCGCGCAATCAGCAGCCTCACGGCCGGTTCCGCCACCGCGCTGGTGAACACGCTGGTGGGCTTGGTCGGCGCCGTGGGCCTGAAGCTGCAGGTGATCAACCTGAACCTGGCAGCGCGCCATGAGCAGTAACGGCAGCGACAAGGCGAACGCGATCGCCGCCATCGACCTCCTGCTGAACCTGCTGATGCTGTTCGTGGTGGTCTCGGCGATCGCGCTGGTGCAGATGAACCCTCCTGCGCAGGCCAGGTCCGCGGAGCTCAAGGCCGAACTGGTGCTCGAGCTGACCTGGGCGGACCAGAGCTTTGCGGACCTGGACCTGTGGCTGATGCTGCCGGACGGCCGCAAGGTGAGCTATGCCGCCAAGGACGCGGGCGTCGCGACGCTCGACCGAGACGACCGGGGCGGCTTTGGTGACCTCTATGCCGGCGTCCAGGGCGAAGCCAAGCTGATCTCGATCAACAAGGAGACGACCGTGGTGCGCGCCATCGTGCCCGGTCGCTACGTCGTGAATGTGCACTACTACCACCACTACGACGAGAACGAGATCGGCATGCGGGAGCTTGCGGCGACGCCGGACCCCGTGCGCGTGAAGCTCACCAAGCTCAACCCCCAGCTGGTCGAAGTCGCCGATCGCACCCTGTCCCTGGGGCGCATCGGCAGCCAGCGCACGGCCTTCTGCTTCGACGTGGAGGCTTCCGGCGCGGTGTCGCAGGTCGACCTGCAATGCGACGTGCCCATCCTGGGCGATACGGGCGGTTCGGTCCGCCAGGGAACGTGAGGATGCTCAGCGAACAATTCCACCTGCTGTTTCCGGCGGTCGCGGCGCTGCTGCTGCTGGCCGTGCTGGTGCTGTACGTGTTCTATACCACGGCACGCCACTTTCGCCTAAAGCTGCTGCTCGGCCCGGCGCTGCTGGCCGCCTGCGCGGTTGCCGTTCCTGCCGTGGGGACGCGCCTGGGGTATGGCTGGCCCGCCGAACTGCCCGAATCGTTCCAGTACATCGCGCACAGCACCGTGGTGGCCGACGGCAAGAAGCGCTGGATCGACGTGATGGTCATCTCGCGCCGGTCCGGCGCGCAGGCGCGGTTGCACCGCGTGCCCTGGAGCAGCAAGATGCAGGAGGTGCTCGAACACGCCGAGCGCCTGAAGGAAGGGCGCGAAGGTGGCGACGTGGTGGTCTCGCGACCCGCCAACACCGGCAATGCAGCCGCCCGCGACGCTGACCCCGGCTACTCGGCGCAGCGGGTGCTGCCACGCGATACCGCTCCGAAGCGCCCCGCCGTCCCGCAACGGCCCCAGCAAGCGCCGCAGGACCAGGCGCCGACTTCCCCCGTGCCGCGCATGGTCGTCTGAGCGCCAGCCCAGTTAGAAAGCAGCATGCCCCCTCGCGGGGGCATGTTGCTTGGGACAGGCGGCGCTCAGGCGTACTGGAAGCTCGGCTCGAACTGGCGCATGCGCGGCAACATCGGCTCGCGCGCGCTGTCCGCCCCTTCTTCCACCAGCCCGCGTGCGGACGCGATACGCGCCGCCTGCGTGCGGGAGGCAGCGCCCAGCTTGGCCATGATGGCGCTCACGTGCGACTTGACCGTCCCCAGCTCGATGCTCAGCTGCCGCGCGATGCTCTTGTTCGGCTGCCCCTTGACCACCAGGCACAGCACCTCCAGCTCACGCGAGGTCAGGGGTGCGCGGGTCAGACTGTCGGCCATGCGCTGCGCCACCGATGCGCTCATGTAACGCAAGCCGCTGGCCACCGCCTTGACGCCGGCGACCAGCTCGTCGACCGGCCCGCCGACCAGCACGTAGCCGTAGACGCCGCCTTCGATGGCACGCCGGATGTCGGCCTCCCGGTCATTGGCGGTGAGCGCCAGGATCCGTGCATCGTTCGGCAGCCCGAGCTCCCTGCGCTGGTGCGATTGGGTCAAGCGCATCGCGTTGACATAGTCGGTGATCACGACATCCACCTGCGGGCGCTCCGCCAACGCATGGTCGGCTCCGTGGATGGACACCTCGAACGCGGCGTGCTCGCGCAGGGCCGCGGCGATGCCGGCGCAGACGATCGGATCGGGATGCAGGACCAGCAGGTGCGAGCGGCGCAGGGATTGGAAGTTCATGGGTTCTCCAGCGGGTAGGGGTGTACGGGTGGTGTCCATCGGCTCCTTGGCGCAAGCCGGACGACAACGTGAGTTCACATCAGCCGCGGCGCACGCTCCATTGCACGTTGGTATAGGCGATACCAAAGGTGGGGCGGCGCGCATGCACCGCTGGCCGAGCCCCGCTGGCCACCTGCACCGGCCGCCGGGGTGCCACCTAAGGCGTAAGGCCGGTGCCCGCCCGCGGCGACCACGAAAAAAAAAGCCCCGGAAGATCCGGGGCCTTGCGGCATGACCGCGGCGCTGCGGGGTTGCCGTGTCAGCGCGGCATCGCCGGTTGCGGCATGGCCGCAGTGCGCTGCGCGCGCGCTGCATCGCGCGCCATGTAGAAGCTCGGGTAGGCCTCGCGCAGGGTCACGCCCAGCTCGCCGGCCCTGATGTCGCCCTCGGCGATCGCCTGCAGGGTCTCGGCGCGCACTTGTTCGCGCGTCTTGCCGGCCACCTGGGCGCGGGCCGGGAAGGCGCTCGGATTGCGCTCGTATTCGGTGGCGCCCGCGTCGCCGGCGGCGAGGATGTCCCCGGTGCGCCGGGCTTCCTTGAGCTCGGCGAGCACTTCGGCGCGGGACTTGCCGAACCGCGCGCTGGCCGAGAACTGGCCGGAGCGGTCGGGCGATTCGGCATGCACCGCAACGGCGGCGAAGGCCAGGACAGTGGCCAGGAGGAGGGGGATGCGCTTCATGGTGATTTCCTTTCGGGATGATGGAGTTGCCTCCGATGCAGCCAATGTAGGTGGCGGGTCGTCCGAGAAAAAGCGGCGCCACGGCAAGAGGCCGTTGCGCAGCCGACAACAATCGCGCGCATGGACGGTGCCGCCCTCGTACCCAGCACGCCCGCGTGCGACCGCACGCGCGTGGTCGCACGCGCAGGTGCATCCAAAGACGCATGAAGTGCAGGCGCGTCTGCGCTACACAGGAAGGCTCTTCTGAATTCCCCGCGAGACCTGCTCATGACGCCTTGCTCCCGTCGCCGCTTTCTCCTTCCGGCCCTGTCGCTGCCGGTGCTGGGCGCCTGCGCCAGCTTGCCTGCGCCGGCGCGTGCAGTGCTGGAGACGAGCCAGCTGCGCGTCAGCCCGCAGCTGCAGCTTCGCCGGCTGGTGGTGCGCAACGAGCGCGCGGCCGGTACCGTGCTGCTGCTGCACGGGTTTCCCGAAACGATCCTCGCCTGGAAGGGCATCGCCGAGGACCTCGGCGGCGCGTACGAGGTGCACGCCTTCGACTGGCCCGGCTACGGGCAGTCGACGCGGCCGCCCGCGCAGCACTTCTCGTACGCGCCGCGCGAGTACGCGCGCGTGCTTGAGGCCTACATCGAGGCCGCAGGCATCGACAGCGCGCGATTGACGATCTACGCGACCGACATCGGTGCCCTGCCCGCGCTGCTGCTCGCGCTGGAAAAACCGGCCATCGCGCGTCGGATCATCGTCGGGGATTTCGCACCCTTCGACCGGCCGCAGTACATGCACGCCAGTTTGCAAAGCCTGAAGAAGCGGCGGGGCTCCGAGGTGACCCGCTCGCTGATGAACAGGAACCGCGACGAGATCGTGCACAACGCGTACCGGCGCGGCTTGTCCGAACAGCAGCAGTTCGACATCCCGCGGGAGTTCACGCAGGACATGCTGCGCGGCTGGGACCACCCGGAGATGAGCAGCGCCGACGGCTTCTTTCACTACTACTCGCATTTCGACGAGGACCAGCATTACTTCGAATCCAGCCTGGCGCGGCTGCGCACGCCGGTCAAGGTGCTCTGGGGCGAGCGCGACTTCTACATCCATCCGGCCATGGGGGTGGAGTTCGCCGTGAAGGCCGGGCTGAAGCTCGAGATCCTGCGCGACATCGGGCACTACCCGCATCTGCAAAGTCCTGCGGCCACCGTGCGCGAGATCCGCGCGTCCTTTCGCGGCTAGCCGGCGTGCGGCGGCCGTCGCTGGCCGCTGGACGCATGGGAACGATGCAGGCATGCTTGCGGGCTGCAGCCGCGGCGGGCGCGGCGCGGGGGCAAGGAGGCGAGGCACATGAGCCGGAGCGCGCAAGGCAGACGCTGGTCCACCGGCTTGGCCGCCGGCTGCGCACTGCTGCTGGTCGCGCTCGGCTCCATCGTGCTGGCCGGATGGATCGCCCGCGTGCCCGCACTGATCCAGATCCAGCCGAACCTGCCACCGATGACGCGCAACGTCGCCGCCTCGTTCTGGCTGCTGGGGGTGTCCTTGCTGGTGCTGGCGTTGCGCGGCCCGCGCTGGGTGGCCGCGCTGTGCGCCTTCCCCGTCCTCGTGGTGGCGGGCCTGTCGTACGCGGACTTCGCCTTCAAGCTCAATTCCGGCATCCACGAGATCCTGGGACCTTCCTACATCAACGTGCAGCTGCGCAGCCCCGGCAGGATGGCACCCATCACGGCGGTGTCCCTGGGCGTGGCGTCCGGCTCGCTGCTGGCCATATCCACCCTGCTGCCGCTGCGCACCGGACTGGCGCTGAGCCTCAATGGCTCGGTGCTGATCGCTTTCGGTGCGGTGGCCACGCTGTACACACGACCGTCGCTGGCGGCACTGCACACCGGCGTGGGCATCGCCATCGCAGGCGTCGGGCTGGTGGCGCTGGCCTGGCGATCGGCACCCACGCATCAGCCGACGCCGCCTTGGCTTCCGCTGGGCATCGCCGCAGGGATGGCGGGCCTCACGGCGGCACTCATGCGAGCTCTCCTGGTCGGGGGTTACCCGCCCTCCGCACCGCTGCCGGTGCTGGTGCTCGGCATCGGCACCCTGCTGGGTCCATTGCTCGCCTTCACGGTGTACATGGCGCAGCGTGCGCAGGCGCAGGCGGCGGCTCTGGAGCGCAGCCAGGCCTTCCTGGAGGAGGCGCAGGCCCTGAGCCGTACCGGCAGTTTCTGGTGGCAGGATGCAGGCGCTGCGGTCACCTGTTCCAAGGAGCTGTACCGGATCCTGGCCCTCCCGCCCGGCCAGCCGGTGACTGCCGGCGCGCTCTCGGCATTGCTGCCCGCCCCGGTTGTGCACGTGCTCGCCGACGAACAGGGGGCGCAAGGGTCCGACCAGCAGGCCGATTGCGAGCACACGCTGCAAACCGCCGCCGGCGACGAGAAGATCCTGCACGTGGTGGTGCATCCGGCGCGGCACCGCAATGGCCAGCGCGGCTACATCGGGACGGTGCAGGACGTGACCGCGCAGCGCCGCTCCGAAGAGGCTCTCGCCATGATGCGCTCGCAGTTCGAGCGGGTGGTGCGCACGTCCAGCCTGGGCGCCCTGACCGGCTCCATCGCACACGAGGTCCAGCAGCCGCTTGCGGCGATCATCCTGAACGCGGCCACCTGCATGCGCATGCTCGCCGCCGATCCGCCCAACGTCGAGGGGGCAATGGAGACGGCACGACGGACGATGCGCGACGGCAACCGCGCCGCCGACGTGATTTCCCGGCTGCGGGTCCTGTTCGCCAGCAGGCGCTTCAGCGTGGAGCCGGTGGATCTCAACGAAGCGGCGCAGGACGTGCTGGCCCTGTGCGCCACTGAGCTGCAGCGCTGCCGCGTCCATGTGCAACTGGCCTTCGGTGCCTCCCCGCTCGTCGTGCGCGGCGACCGCCTGCAGTTGCAGCAAGTGGTCCTCAACCTCGTGCTCAATGCCGCCGAAGCGATGGACGGGCTCCAGGACGGGCCACGCGAGTTGGTGATCCGCTCCGGCGCCGAGGCCGGCTTTGCCCGCCTGAGCGTGCAGGACAGCGGGCCTGGCTTTCCACCCGGGGCCGAACCGCGCCTGTTCGAGGCGTTCTACACCACCAAGGACGAGGGCATGGGCATCGGGCTGTCGATCAGCCGCTCCATCATCGAACGCCACGACGGGCGGCTCTGGGCAGCGGCTGCGCCTGGCGCCGGTGCCATCTTCACCTTCTGCGTGCCCTTGGCCGAGCCGGCCCAGGCGGGCGGCCGCGGCCGCGTGGCTGCCGGGCAGCCCGGCTAGCAGAGCGCGCGCTACCCGGCCGCTCCCCCGAAGGATCACCCCGCAGTCTGCCGCAAGCCCCGGCCGGTGCGGGCGAATCCGCTCCATCCTGCGTGACGGCGCGCGGCGCCATCCATTCACGGAGGACTTCATGCTGGCAGCGACCATCGAGCGCGACGACGACCCCCAAGAGACCGCTGAATGGCTGCAGGCGATCCATGCCGTGATCCAGCACGCCGGGCCGGACCGGGCGCACTATCTTCTGGAGCGGGCGATCGGCCACGCGCGCCTGCACGGGCAGTCCCTTCCCCACGCGGGCGGCACGGCGTACGTGAATTCGATCCCGCCCGAGCGACAGCCGCCGATGCCCGGCGATTCCGCGCTGGAGCAGCGCATCCGGGCCTACACGCGCTGGAATGCCATGGCCATGGTCATCCGCGCGGGGCGCACCAGCAACGTCGGTGGTCACATCGCCACCTTCGCTTCCGCCGCGACGCTCTACGACGTGGGCTACAACCACTTCTGGCGTGGCGCCGCGCACGAGAGTGGCGGCGACCTGCTGTTCACGCAGGGCCACGTCACGCCTGGCATCTACGCACGCGCCTTCCTGCAGGGACGGCTGAGCGAGGAGCAACTGGACAAGTACCGGCGCGAAGTGGGCGGGGGCGGGCTGTCCTCCTACCCCCATCCTTGGCTGATGCCGGAGTTCTGGCAGTTCGCCACGGTCTCCATGGGATGGTCGGCGCTGCTGGCGATCTACCAGGCACGCTTCATGAAGTATCTGCAGGCGCGAGGCATCAGCCGCACCGAAGACCGCAAGGTCTGGGTCTTCCTGGGCGACGGCGAGATGGACGAACCCGAATCGGTCGGTGCGCTGGCGCTGGCGGGGCGCGAGCGCCTGGGCAACCTGGTGTTCGTGGTGAATGCCAACCTGCAGCGACTGGACGGTCCGGTGCGGGGCAACGGCAAGATCGTGCAGGAACTGGAGTCCACCTTCCAGGGCGCCGGGTGGCGCGTGATCAAGGTGCTGTGGGGCGGCCGCTGGGACGCGCTGCTGGCGCGCGACCACGACGGCGCGCTGCGCCAAAGGATGATGGAAGTGCTGGACGGCGACTACCAGACTTACCGCTCCAAATCGGGCGCGTACCTGCGCGAGCACTTCTTCAACACGCCGGCGCTCAAGGCGATGGTGGCCGAGTACAGCGACGACGACCTGTGGCGCCTGGACCGCGGCGGCCATGACCCGGCGAAGGTGTTCGCCGCCTTCGCCGAGGCCGCCGCCGGCGGCGACCGGCCCACCGTGATCCTGGCCAAGACGATCAAGGGCTACGGCATGGGCCCGCAGTCCCAGGCGGCCAACACCAACCACCAGCAAAAGACGGTGGATGCCGAAGCCCTGCGCGCGCTGCGCGACAAGTACGCCCTGCCGGTGCCCGACGATCAGGTCCAGGAGGTGCCTTACATCCGCTTTGCCGAGGGTTCTGCCGAGTTGAAGTACATGCAGGCGCGGCGCGCAGCGCTCGGCGGCGACCTGCCGGCGCGTCGACGCCGAGCGCAAAGCCTGCCAGTGCCCGCGCTGTCCGCCTTCGACGCCCTGCTGCGCGCCAGCGATGGCCGTGCGGCGTCCACCACCATGGCCTTCGTGCGGCTGCTGAACCTGCTGCTCAGGGATCCGGCCCTCGGCCGGCGCATCGTGCCCATCGTTCCGGACGAGGCGCGTACCTTCGGCATGGAAGGCCTGTTCCGGCAGGTGGGGATCTGGAACCAGGACGGGCAGAACTACGTGCCGCAGGATGCCGGCTCGCTGACCGTCTACAAGGAGTCGGCCGAGGGCCAGGTGCTGCAGGAAGGCATCAGCGAAGCCGGTGCGCTGGCCGACTGGATCGCCGCGGCCACCGCGTACTCCACCCACGGCGAGATCATGGTGCCCTTCTACATCTTCTATTCGATGTTCGGGTTCCAGCGCGTGGGTGACCTCGCTTGGGCGGCGGCCGACATGCGCGCGCGCGGCTTCCTTCTGGGCGCCCTGGCCGGACGCACCACCATCAACGGCGAAGGCCTGCAGCACGAGGACGGGCATTCGCTGCTGTGGGCCTCCTGGATTCCGAACTGCATCAGCTACGACCCGGCGTTCGCCTACGAACTGGCCGTGATCGTGCAGGACGGCTTGCGCCGCATGGTGCAGGAGCAGGAGGACGTGTTTTTCTACCTCGCGCTGATGAACGAGAGTTATCCCCAGCCGGCGATGCCGCAGCGCCCCGGCGTGGCCGCGGACATCCTCAAGGGCATGTACGCCTTTCACCAGGAGCCGGCCGACGACGCGCGCCCGCGCGTTCAGCTGCTGGGCGCCGGCACCATCCTCAACGAGGTGATCGCCGCCGCTGCCCTCCTGCGCGAGCACTGGGGCGTCACCGCCGACATCTGGAGCGTCCCGGGAATCACGCAACTGGCACGCGACGGCCAGGACGCCGAGCGCGAGAACCTGCTGCATCCCGAGCGGCCGCGGCGCCTGCCGCACGTGACCGCCATGCTGCAGCCCACGCGCGGTCCAGTGGTTGTCGCAACCGACTACGTGCGCGCGCTGGCCGAGCAGATCCGCGCCTTCGTCCCGCGCCGCTTCGTCGTGCTCGGCACCGACGGGTTCGGCCGCTCGGACACGCGCGCGGCGCTGCGCCACTTCTTCGAGGTCGATCGGCACTGGATCGTACTTGCCGCGTTGAAGGCACTCGCGGACGACGGCGTGCTGGCGCCCTCGCGCGTGAGCGAGGCCCTCGACAGGTACGGCATCGATCCGGGCAAGCCCAATCCGCTGCAGATGTAGTGCCGGGGCAGACACCTTGGTATCGGCGAAACCAAAGTGCAATGGCCGGCCGCTCCCGCCTCTGTTTCCATGGAGGCTCGATCCACCGCACGGGAGTGCCCCATGACCACGCTGTCGCAAGATCTCTTCTACATGCAGGTACGCCGCCACTGGCACGACGCCATGGTCGAATGCATCACCGACCTGCGCCGCGTGTGCGTCGTCCGGTGACCCCCGCGCGCAGGCGACGGGTCAATCCGCTGCCGCTGCTGGCGTGGGTGTTCGGCTTCCGGGTGCTCCCCGACAGCCGACCCGGCAGTGGTCCACGGCCAGAACCAGGAGCCCCGCATGCCTCCGTCCGTGCCGGATGCCAGCGACCGCGGCGCCTGCCGTGACGCACGGCTCCGGCGGCACACGCTCACCGGTGCACTGGCCGGCTGGAGCATCGGCGTCGCGGTGGCCCTGGCCGCCTGCGCCGCGATCGTCCGGCACGAACACGCGCTGGCGTGCCCCGCGGCACAGGTGCCTGCGCTCGCGCCGGCCGCCGACAGCCCACCTTGTGCCGCTTGGGTGGGATGGCCGCGCGCCTGAAACAGCGGCAGCTTCTCCATGCAAACCAAGGCACCTTCCGTGATGCAAGAGGACCTGCTGTATTTCGAGGATCTCAACGTGGGCGACCGTTTTGGCAGCGGCGTGTTCGAGCTGCGCGCGCAGGACATCACCGGCTTTGCCGGCGACTTCGACCCGCAGCCCTTCCACCTCGATGCCGAAGCGGCCAAGCAGAGCGCCTACCAGGGGCTGGCAGCCAGCGGCTGGCACACGGCCGCCATCACCATGCGGCTGCTGGTCGAAGGCGGTCCTCGCCTGGCCCATGGCCTCATCGTTGCCGGCGGACAGATCGAATGGCGCTCGCCAGCGCGGCCCGGCGACATCCTGCACGTGGACAGCCAGGTGCTGCACCTGCTCGGCTCACGCGCCCATCCCGACCACGGTCTGGTCGTGTTGCGCGTAACGACGCTGACCCAGCACGGAGACGTGGTCCAGACCTTCACCGCCAACCTGGTGGTGGCGCGCCGCGGCGGCGCCGTCGGGACCGGGATGACCTGAGGCCGTTGCGGGTGATCGAGCCAGTCCATACTCCGCCTTTTCCCCCAAACAGCAACGTGGATCATCCTTCCCCAGGTGTGCCGGCACGCGGCCTGCAGATCGAGACCCGCGATCTCGACGAGGCCATCGCCGCGGTCAGCCGGGTGTACTGCCCCCATGCACTGACCGTCGCAGGCGCTGCGCGCCGGGTCGCCTCGAGCTTGCACGTGCGCGGCGGCGAGGCGCATCCGGTGGTGAGCCTGCGCTACTCGGCGCCGGTGCGGATCGACGCCGGCCGCTTCGACAACCTGCTGCTGGTCAAGACCTGCACGCAAGGAAGCGCCTCGGCCACGCAGGACTTCGCCAGCACACGCTTCACCGCCGGGCAGACGATCCCGCTGTCTCCCGGACGCGCCACGCTGCTCGCGTTCGACGGCCAGTTCGTACAGCGTTCGGTGCGACTGGACGTTCAGCAAATCGAGCGGCTGTGCGCCGCCACACTGCGTCAACCCATGGACGCGCCGCTGCGTTTCGAATTGCAGCCGTTCGCGCCGCGACTGGAGGCAGCGTGGGGCGAGACGATTGCACTGCTGCTGGGACTGGAGCGGCAGGGCGAGAGCTTGCCCTCCGCCGCGGCGCTGCGGCTGGAGGAGTTCCTGCTGTCGCTGCTGCTGGAGTTGCATCCCCACAACTACTCCGAGGCGCTGCGCCGGCCGCAGGCGCTGGCGACTCCCCGCGCGGTGCGCGAGGCGGAGCACCTGATGCGCACCGCAACGGCGGGGGAGGCCCTGACGGTTGCAGGCATCGCACGCGCCGTTGGCGTGAGCGTGCGCAGCCTCGAGGCGGGTTTTCGCGAATGGCGCCAAATGACGCCGACGCAGTACTACCGCCAGATACGGCTGGCGGCCGTGCGCGCGGAGCTGCAGCGCGGCGGAGCCGCAACCAGCGTCAGCGCGGTGGCACTGCACCACGGCTTTCTTCACCTGTCGCGGTTCGCCGCCCACTACCGCGCCACCTTTGGCGAGACGCCACGGCAGACGCTGCTGCGCGCGCGCACCGGACGCTGAGCGCTCCCGCCTTCAGTCGCCGCACTGCGAAGGCGCAGTTACTGACACGCATGCCTCCGGCAGTCCCAGCACGAAGAAGAACTTGGCGCCGTGGCCCTCGCTCGCTTGCGCCCAGATGCGCCCGGCGTGACGCTCGACCACCAGTTGCGCCAGCGCCAGCCCCAGCCCGGTGCCCGGGAACTGCGCACGGTCGTGCAAGCGGGCAAAAGGAGTGAAGAGGCGGCCCACATCCTGCATGTCGAAGCCCACACCATCGTCGCTGATGCAAATGGCACGCCCGTATTCGGTGTCCTCGGCGCGCACGGCGATGTGCGCCAGTGCCCGTCCCGCGGAGAACTTCCAGGCATTGCCGATCAGGTTGCGCAGCAGAATGCGAAGCATGTCGGCATCGCCGATGCCAGACAGGCCGGGCTGCACCGCAACGTTCACCGATCGGCCCGGCTCGAGCTCGCGCAGCCAGTCAACCACCTGCCAAGCCAAGGCGCTGAGGTCCACGCGCTTGGGATCTAGGGGACGCGCGGGCAGCGGCGCCAGCGCCAGCACGCCCGCCGCCAGCCTGCGCACCTGAAGGGCAGCGGCGGCGATGCTCTCCAGGTAGCGGCGTCCGCGCGCCGAAAGCAGCGCGCCTTCCGACTCCAGCAGGATGGCCGGGTATTCCTCCAGCAGGTGCAGCGGCGACCCGAGCTCATGCGCGAACGAGTGCCCAAAGAGCTCCCAAGCGGCCAAGGCCGCCTGGAGATCCTGGGTCGGCCTCGCGGGTGCACTGTGAGGCGCAGGGGATCGGTGCGGGTCGGGCGGGTGCTGCATCTGGATGTGTCGGGATGGCGCCAAGCGCGTGTTGCGCCGCCTGCCGCAGGGAGCCTGACCGATCGCGTCGGAGGCCACCTGTGCGGCCCAACCCGCGATGATGGGCGACAGCCCGCCCCCGAGCTATCCGCTTTTCGCCGCGACCAGCCGCTTTTCGCAGGCAGCCGCGGCCACTGTCAGACCAGTTTCAGCTCCAGCGTGATGCCCGAGCGCAGCGCTTTCGAATAGGGACACATCTGGTGCGCCATGTCCATGATGGCCTGGCCGACGTGCCGCGGCACCCCCGGGACGCTGACCGCGAAGCGGGCGCCCAGGGAGTAGCCATCGCCGCCCAGGCGCAGGTCGACCTCGGCATCGATGGCGGTCCCCGCGGGCAGGGTCACGTTCATCTCGCGCGCCACGTGCGCCATGGCGGCCTGGAAGCACGCGGCCCAGCCGGCCGCCAGCAGCTGCTCCGGGTTGGTGCCTTTGCCCGGCGTTCCGGGCGGGATGTGCGTCAGTTCAAGGTTGCCCTCGGCACTGCGTGACACACCTCCATCACGGTTGCCCTGCGTGCGAACGCGGGCGGTGTAGAGGACCTTGTGGTCTTTCGATTCGGACATGGGGACTCCTGGTGTGGATCGGCGCACGCGGCGCTCGCGCGTGCTGCTGCACAGCGTAGGCAGCCGGCCTGTCGGCGCCCATGCGCCGAGGACGCACCCGCGCCTCGGTCAAAGGTGTCCCTCGCCCCCCATCGCGTCGCTGGTCTCGCTCACCGGAATGCAGAACGAGAAGCTGGCGCCGCCGTCCTCGTTGCACTCCGCCCACAGCCGACCCAGATGGCGCTCGATGATGAAGCGGCTCACCGACAGGCCGATGCCCATGCCGCCGGCCTTGGTCGTGAAGAAGGGGTCGAACAATTTTTCCAGCACCTGCGGCGACAGGCCCGGGCCGGCGTCGCTCACTGCGAGGCGGACCATGCCGGGACCGTGCGCAAGCGTGCGGATCACCAGAGTGCGCGGCCGGTGTTCGATGCCGCCCATGGCCTCGCAGCCATTGCGCAAGAGGTTGAGGATGACCTGCTGCAGCTGGATGCGGTCGCCCAGGACCAGCGGCAGCGGCTCGGCGAACTCCTGCTGCAGGATCACCCGGTTGCGCCGGATCTCCGCCATCGACAGGGCCACCACCTCCCGGGCGGCGGCGTTGAGATCCATGGGCTCCAGCGTCATGTCCTTCTTGCTGAACATCGCCCGCAGCCGCGCGATCACCTCCGCGCCACGGTTGCCATCGCGCAGGATGCGCCGCAAGGCTTCGCGCGCTCCCTCCACGTTCGGTGGGCTGGCGTTGAGCATGCGCCCGGCGGTGTTCGCGTTGGTCACCACCCCGGACAGAGGCTGGCTGACCTCGTGGGTGATGGAAGCGGTCAAGAGGCTCAAACTGGTCACCCGTGCCACATGGGCGAGCTCGGATCTCGCCCGGTTCAGCGCATCCTCGGCCTGCACGGTCTCGGTCACGTCCTGCATCGCGCCCACGAGCATCGGCCGGCCCGTCACCTGCTCGACCACATGGGCGACACCACGCACGTGCTTCACCGCTCCCGGCGCAGGGACCACCCGGAAGGAAAAGTGCACGTCCACGCCGCTGACACCCCGTGCGAGCAGTTGGACGAAGCCCGGCCCGTCTTCGGGGTGGATGACCTCCAGTAAGCGCTGCACGCTGATCGTGCTTCCCGGCTCGAAGCCGAAGATCCGATAGGTTTCCTCGGACCATGAATGGTCGTCGCGGGTCAAGTCAGTGATGAAGCTGCCGGTCTTGCTCAGGCGCTGCGCGTCACGGAAGCTGTTGTAGGCCCGGCGCAGTTCCGCCTCGGCACGCTTGCGGTCCTCGATATCGGTGTTGGCTCCGTACCATTTCGTGATCGTCCCTGCCTCGTTGCGAAACGGATGCGCGCGAAAGAGGAACCAGCGGTATTCCCCGTCATGACGCCGCAGCCGCGCTTCGGCCTCGCCGGGTTGCCCCGAGGCGAGCACGTCGCTCCAGATGCGCGCCAGCTGCTGCTGGTCGTCGGCGTGGATCGATGCGATCCAGCCCCAGCCGGCCGCTTCCGCAGCCGCCAGCCCGGTGAACTCCAGGAAGTGCTGGTTGAAGAAGTCGGCACTGCCATCGGGCAGCGCCGACCAGGCCAGCGCCGGGATCGTATCGACGATCAGCTTCAGGTCACGCTCGCGCGCGAGCACCTCGTTCTCGGCGCGCCTGCGGTCGTCGCAGTCGGTGAGCAGCACGTACCAGCGCAGGATCGATCCGCTGCTGTCGCGCAGCGGCAGCCCGCGCACTTGGCACCAGCGGTACACCCCGTCGAAGCGGCGGATGCGCGTCTCGAAGACATATGGTTCACCGGACTGGATCGCCGCCATGAAGGTTTGTGCGACCGTCGCCATGTCCTCGGGATGAACCGTTCCGTTGGTTCCCCACTCCTTCATGCGCTCCAGGCCCTGGCCGCAATAGGCCATGAGTTCACCATTGACCGTCTCGACCGCGCCCTGGGCGGTCAGGGTTGCCACGAGGCCGGGGATGGTGTCCATGATGAGGCGGGCCTCGCGCTGCATTTCGCGCAAGGCTTGCTCGGCGCGCTTGCGCTCGCTCAGGTCCACCGCGAAACCAACGCCCTCCTGGGCGCCGGGGGAGATCGCCGCGCCCACCAGGACGGGAACACGGGTGCCGTCGCGGCGAACCATTTCCCGCTCGTAGGCCTGCAGCGCGCCCACCTGCTGCACCTCCTGCAGCGCCTGCGCGTCCTGGGCGCCTGCGTCCGCCGGGATCAGGTCGGTCCACCGCACGCCGGCGCCCACGAGGTCCTCCTGCGCATAGCCCACGATGCGCAGGAATTCATCGTTGGCCGCCAAGATGCGGCCATCGATGTGCCAGGTGACGATCCCGATGATGTTCGCTTCCATCAAGGTGCGCAGCGTTGCCGCCTCACCCTGGTCGGTCCAAGCCTTGCGTTCGTCGGCCGCCGCCAGGGCGGCGGGTGCGGCCACCACTTCCAGCAGCGCCAGCGGCTCCGTTCCTGCGGCCTGTAGACCCGAGCCTTCGAGGTAGAGGATGCCCAGCAGGCGGCCCGCATGCTGCAGCGGCAGGCACACCGCCGCGTCCAGCACTACGCGCTGTACGGGGGTCGGTGCGGCAACACGGTGGGCGCGCGTGCCGGCGCCAGCGGCGGCCTCCAGCATGCTGGCGAGCGCGCGACCAACCTGGTGCGGCAGGTGCACGCTGCTGGCGGGCGCGCCAGGCGGCACAGCAAGGCTGGCAGAGGCTGCGGCCTGGGCGCTAGCGGCCACGCGCAGCTCACCGGCGTGGGGCAGCAGCAGCAGCACACGCTGTGCGCCGGTGGTCTCCAGCGCCATGCGCAGCACCGCGTCGGCGAGCCTGCGTGGCTCGATCTGCGCGGCCAGGGCCTGCAGTGCCCGACCGACGGCGCCGGCTTCGAGCCATCCGTGCGGTGCCTTGCTCGCATCCGACGCCACGCCGGCGTCCGCACCGGCAGGGATCCCCGCAAACCCGTCCATGCCCACCCCGTGTTCTGAACTGACGCTTGCTGTCTCGCACGCACTGCGACGCTGGCTGCCTCACAGGCAGCGCCCGCAAAGCCGCGCGTCCGCCGGCGCCTGCATTTTCAACCCAAACAGGCCGGCCCCTCACCGTGGGCCGGAACCTTGCCGTCGCCGCGGCGGCTCCCGCATGCGTGCGCCCCCTGAAGTCCAACTGCGGGCCCCCACGCCCAGGGTGCAGTGTGCTCGACTTCGTCGCATCCGACCATGGCCAGGGCTGCGCGTTCGCCCGCCTCACCTCCATCCGCAGGCCGGGGCCGCCGCCGCCGCGCTTGCCGCCGAGGCATGCGGCTGACAGTGCGTGTGCCACCTTCGGCCGAGACGGCACTGCCGCCATGGGCACCGCGCCGCCCCAGGCTTCCTGGCGAACCGGTCGCCGCGCGCCAAGCCGATAGTCGCCCCTGTCCGCGCACGGCGCGCGAACGCGGCGAACCACGAAAGGAGCGACCGTGCCGGAAACCACCAATCTGCGAATCAACGGAGAGGCCAAGACAGTCTCCGTGCCGGACGAGATGCCCCTGCTGTGGGTGCTGCGCGACGTGCTCGGCATGACCGGCACCAAGTTCGGCTGTGGCGTTGCGCAATGCGGCGCGTGCACGGTGCATGTCGACGGCCAGCCGACGCGCTCCTGCGTTCTGCCGGTGGGCGGCCTGCAGGGCAAGTCGATCACCACGATCGAGGCCGCTGGCAACAGCGACGCGGGTGCCCGCGTCCAGCGCGCCTGGGTGGACCTGGAGGTGGTCCAGTGCGGCTACTGCCAGTCCGGCCAGATCATGTCCGCCACCGCGCTGCTGCGCGACAAGCCACAGCCGAGCGATGCCGACATCGACGCTGCGATGGCGGGCAACATCTGCCGCTGCGGCACCTACGTGCGCATCCGCGAGGCCATCAAGCTGGCGGCGAGCGGCTCGCGGGGGCGCCCATGAGCGGCGAGCACGCGGCTCCTGCCCTCACCCGGCGGGCCGTGCTGCGAGCCACGCTGGCCGGCACCTTCATCCTTGCGTTCGAGCTGCCAGGACAGGCGAGCACCGGAGCCGCACCGCTGAACGCGCAGGTGCGCCCCAGCTTCACCCCGAACGCCTTCATCCGAATCGACCGCAGCGGCACCACCACCCTGGTCATGCCCCAGGTCGAGATGGGCCAGGGGACGTACACCTCCATCGCCATGATCCTCACCGAGGAACTCGACGCCGACTTCTCCCGGGTGGTGCTCGAACATGCACCGGCGGACGAGAAGCTGTACGCCAATCCGGCGCTCGGTATCCAGACGACCGGCAACTCCACGTCCATCCGCGCGTTCTGGAAGCCGCTGCGCACCGCCGCCGCCTCCGCGCGAGCCGCGCTGCTGCAGGCCGCGGTGATGCGGTGGAACGTGCCGGCAGCCGAGTGCAGCACCCGCAACGGCCGGGTGATGCACACCGGCAGCGGCCGCGAGCTCGGCTACGGCGAACTGGTGGACGCTGCGGCTGCGATCGCAGTGAACCCGAATCCCATGCTGAAGGATCCCGCCGCCTTCAGGCTGATCGGCCGGTCGCTCAAGCGGCTGGATGCGCCGGCCAAGGTGAACGGCAGCGCCACGTTCGGCATCGACACGCGGCTGCCAGGCATGAAGGTCGCCACGCTCGTGTCCAGCCCCGTGCTGGGCGGCAAGGTGCGACGCGTCGACGACACCGCAGCCCGCATGGTTGCGGGGGTGCAGCAGGTCGTCGTGCTGGACGACCTGGTGGCGGTCGTCGGCGACCACATGTGGGCTGCCAAGCAGGGTCTGCAGGCCCTCAAGATCGACTGGGACGACGGACCGCAGGCACGCGCGTCGACCCAGGACCTGTGGCACCAGCTGCGTGCCGCGTCGCGCAACCCGGGCGTGGTTGCCAAGTCCGTGGGCGACGTGCGCGCGGCTGGCGGCGCCGGCGCCCGCGTCGAGGCCGCCTATGAACTACCGCTGCTTGCGCACGCAACCATGGAACCCATGAACTGCACGGTGCAGGTGCGTCCCGACGGTTGCGAGGTCTGGCTGGGAACGCAGGTGATGTCGATGGTGCGCGACGCCGTGTCCAAGGTACTGCGTTTGCCGGCGGAGAAAGTCGTGGTGCACAACCACCTCCTGGGTGGGGGCTTCGGCCGCCGCTTGGAGGCCGACATGGCCAGAAAGGCCGCGCGCATCGCGCAGCGCGTGCCGGGCACGCCGGTGAAGGTGGTGTGGACGCGCGAGGAGGACATGCGCCAGGACTACTACCGCCCCATGTACCGTGACGTGGTCACGGGCACCCTGGGCAAG
>DATAGN010000055.1:0-2376 GCA_036263715.1 Ramlibacter sp. | reverse complement strand
TTCCTCAAGGACCCGCAGAAGTTCCAGAAGCTGGGCGGACGCATCCCGCGCGGCCTGCTGCTGGTCGGCCCCCCGGGCACCGGCAAGACGCTGCTGGCCAAGGCCATCGCCGGCGAGGCGAAGGTGCCGTTCTTCTCGATCTCCGGCTCGGACTTCGTCGAGATGTTCGTCGGCGTGGGTGCGGCCCGCGTTCGCGACATGTTCGAGAATGCCAAGAAGAACGCCCCCTGCATCATCTTCATCGACGAAATCGACGCGGTCGGCCGCCAGCGCGGCGCCGGCCTCGGCGGCGGCAACGACGAGCGCGAGCAGACCCTCAACCAGATGCTGGTGGAGATGGACGGCTTCGAGACCAACCTCGGCGTGATCGTGATCGCCGCGACCAACCGGCCGGACATCCTCGATTCCGCGCTGCTGCGCCCGGGCCGCTTCGACCGCCAGGTGTACGTCACGCTGCCGGACATCCGCGGCCGCGAGCAGATCCTCAACGTGCACATGCGCAAGATCCCGATCGGGCAGGACGTGCAGGCCGGCATCATCGCCCGCGGCACCCCCGGCATGTCGGGCGCCGACCTGGCCAACCTGTGCAACGAGGCCGCCCTCATGGCCGCCCGCCGCAGCGCGCGCGTGGTGGAGATGCAGGACTTCGAGAAGGCCAAGGACAAGATCATCATGGGCCCGGAGCGCAAGTCCATGGTGATGCCGGAAGAGGAACGCCGCAACACCGCGTACCACGAGGCCGGCCACGCCATCATCGGCAAGCTGCTGCCCAAGTGCGACCCCGTGCACAAGGTGACGATCATCCCGCGCGGCCGCGCGCTGGGCGTGACCATGAGCCTGCCGGAGAAGGACCGCTACAGCTACGACCGCGACTACATGCTCAACCAGATCAGCATGCTGTTCGGCGGCCGCATCGCGGAAGAGGTGTTCATGCACCAGATGACCACCGGCGCGTCCAACGACTTCGAGCGGGCCACCCACCTGGCGCGCGACATGGTCATGCGCTACGGCATGACCGACGCGCTCGGCCCGATGGTCTATGCGGAGAACGAGGGCGAGGTCTTCCTGGGCCGCTCGGTGACCAAGACCACCAACATCTCGGAGCAGACCATGCAGAAGGTCGACGCCGAGGTGCGCCGCATCATCGACGAGCAGTACGCGCTGGCGCGCAAGCTGATCGAGGACAACAGCGACAAGATGCATGCCATGGCCAAGGCGCTGCTCGAGTGGGAAACCATCGACGCCGAGCAGATCGACGACATCATGGCCGGCAAGGAGCCGCGTCCGCCCAAGGACTTCACCCCGCGCACGCCCAATTCGGGCGGCTCCGGCGGCAGCGCCGTGGGTGCCGATCCGGCGCCGAACGCTGCGTAAAAGTAGCCGATAGCGTGACAAGGGGGCCCGGCAGGGCCCTCTTTCGTTTCTGCCCTGAGGGACAATCCCGCCCATGTACTGGCAGACCGCCCGTTTCGCGCTCGACGTGACCCGTCCCCTGGTGATGGGCATCGTCAACGTGACGCCCGATTCCTTCTCGGATGGCGGGCGTTTCGTCAGCACGCGCACGGCGCTGGAGCACTGCGAACAGTTGATCGCCGACGGCGCGGACATCCTGGACATCGGCGGCGAGTCCACCCGCCCGGGCATCGCGCCGGTGACGCTGGACGAAGAACGCGCCCGCGTCATGCCGGTGCTGCGCGAGGCGGTGCGCTTGAACGTGCCGCTTTCGGTGGACACGTACAAGGCCGAGATCATGCGGGAGGCGCTGGACCTCGGCGCCGACATCATCAACGACATCCGGGCGCTGCAGCGGCCGGGTTCGCTGGACGTGGTTGCAAGCCACCCGTCATGCGGCGTGTGCATCATGCACATGCACGGCGAGCCGCAGACCATGCAGCGCACGCCGATGCAGGGGGACGCCGTGCCCCAGGTGCTGCAGTTCCTGCGCGAGCGCAGCGAGGCGCTGCGGCAGCAGGGCGTGTCGGTCAGCCGCATCGCCTGGGACCCGGGCATCGGCTTCGGCAAGACCATCGAACAGAACTTCGCGCTGCTCGCGCGGCAGCGCGAGCTGCTGCACGAGGGCTACCCGCTGCTGGCGGGGTGGTCGCGCAAGTCCTCGCTCGGCACCATCACGGGAGAGCCCGTGCAGCAACGCATCGTGCCCAGCGTCGCCGCGGCGCTGCTGGCCGTGGAGAAGGGGGCGCGCATCGTGCGGGTGCACGACGTGCGCGAGACAGTGGCGGCGCTCAAGGTATGGAGCGCCATGCAGGCACAAGAAGGAACGACATGAGCAGGACCTATTTCGGCACCGACGGCATCCGGGGCACCGTGGGCGAACCCCCCATCACCCCCGACTTCGTGCTGCGCCTGGCGCACGCG
>DATAGN010000054.1:0-5453 GCA_036263715.1 Ramlibacter sp. | reverse complement strand
CCGTTGTTGCGGGCAAAGCACGCACGAAGCTCCGTTCGGTAGGCATCCAGCTGCGCCAGTCGCTCCGCCACTGTCGCGTTTCCCTCGTCCGCGATATCGTCGGCAGTGCGCGCAAACCAGTAGATGGCGGCCACCGGCCGGCGCAGCCGGGGCGGGCACAGCCACGAAGCGACAGGGAAGTTTTCGTAGTGGTCGACCGGCCGGTGCCGGTCGTCGGGAGAGGCGCTCACCGGCGGATTGTCGCTTGACGGCCCAGCCGTGTTCTCCTAGATTACTAACCAGTCAGTCAGTAGCGATGACAAAATAACGGCTTTTCGCGCCCCGCCTCACGGATTCGGCTCATGCATAGATCGTTTCGTACTGCTTTTTCGCTCGCCGGTGTACTGCTGCTGCCGGTGCTGCTGCTGGGCTGCTCGCGCCCGCAGCCCGCGCCGGAGCCCATTCGCGCGGTCAAGGTGATCACCGTGGGCGCTTCGAACCTGCAGGCGCGCTACGAGTTCCCCGGCGAGGTGCGCGCGCGCGTCGAGTCGCGCCTGGGCTTCCGGGTGGCGGGCAAGATCACGCAACGGCGCGCCGAAGTCGGGCAGCACGTGAAGGCGGGCACCTTGCTCGCCCAACTGGACCCGCAGGACTATCGGCTCGCGGCCGACGCTGCGCGTGCCCAGGTGGCGGCTGCGCAGACCAACCGTGACCTCGCAGCCGCCGACTACAAGCGCTTCCAGACGCTGCGCGAGCAGAACTTCATCAGCGGCGCCGAACTCGAACGCCGCGAAACCGCGCTGAAAGCAGCGCAGGCGCAGCTGGAACAGGCGCAGGCCCAGCTCGCCTCGCAGGGCAACCAGGCGCGCTATACGACCCTGGTCGCCGACGCCTCCGGGGTCATCACTGCGGTGGAAGCGGAGCCGGGGCAGGTGGTCACGGCCGGCACCCCCGTCGTGCGCATCGCCGTCGACGGCCCGCGGGATGTCGTGTTCTCGGTACCGGAGGACAAGGTTGCGGGCGTGCGCCCGGGCGCCGAGGTCAGCGTGCGCCTCTGGGCCACCAGCAGCGAGCTCCAGGGGCGCGTGCGCGAAGTCGCCGCCAGCGCGGACCCGCAGACGCGGACCTATCCGGTGAAGGTATCCATCGAAGGCGCGCAGCAGCCGCCGCTGGGGGCTACCGTGACGGTGCTGCCCCGCGGCCTGAGCGTGGCCGCCGCTCCCGTGATCAAGATTCCCACCAGCGCGCTGCGCCAGGAAGGGCAGGGTTCCGCGGTGTGGGTCCTCGACCGCGCCACCATGACGGTGAAGTCGCAGCTGGTGCAGGTTGCCACCGCCGATGGCAACGAGGCCGTCATCGGCGCCGGCCTCGAGCCGGGCATGACGATCGTCTCGGCCGGCGTGCACGTGCTGGCGCCGGGCCAGAAGGTCACCGTGTGGCAGGAGAAGACTTCCGCGCTGCCCGCGGTCGCGACGCAGAACAGCCTGACGCCCGGCACCGCCCAGGCGGCGGCCGTCCGCTGAGGCGCGCATGAGCGAACCGACGCCGCCGCGCGAGCGCTTCAACCTCTCGCGCTGGGCCCTCGAGCATCCCGCCCTCACGCGCTACCTGATGGTGGTGCTGATGGTGCTGGGCTTCGCCGCCTACTTCCAGCTCGGACAGGACGAGGATCCGCCTTTCACCTTCCGCGCCATGGTCGTGCGTGCGTTCTGGCCGGGTGCCACGGCGCAGCAGGTGTCCGAGCAGGTCACCGACAAGATCGAGCGCACCCTGCAGGAGGTGCCGTACTCCGACATCATCCGCAGCTATTCGAAGCCGGGCGAGACCCTGATCATCCTGCAGATCAAGGACTCGTCGCGCGCCTCCGAAGTCGCCAACGTCTGGTACACCGTGCGCAAGAAGGTGGGCGACATGCGCGGCACCTTGCCCGCGGGCGTGGTGGGGCCGTTCTTCAACGACGAATTCGGCGATGTCTTCGGCGTGATCTACGCGCTGGAGGCGGACAGCGGCTACAACTACGCGGAGGTGAAGACCTTCGCCGACGACGTGCGGCAACAGCTGCTGCGCGTGCCCGACGTGGCCAAGGTCGAACTGTTCGGCGTGCAGGAAGAAAAGCTGTACATCGAAATCTCGCAAAAACGCCTGTCGCAGCTGGGCCTGGACTTCAACCAGGTGCTGCAGCAGCTGGGACAGCAGAACGCGGTGGAGTCCGCGGGCGCGGTGCAGACGCCTTCGGAAGTGCTGCAGGTGCGCGTGGCCGGCCAGTTCCAGGCGATCGAGCAGCTGCAGGCCATGCCGATCCGCGGCGCTTCCGGCAACCAGCTGCGCCTGGGCGACATCGCCGACGTGAAGCGCGGCTACGTGGACCCGCCGCAGGTGAAGGTGCGCCACGGCGGCAAGGAGGTCATCGCGCTGGGCGTGTCCATGGCCAAGGGCGGCGACATCATCCGGCTCGGGCAGTCGCTCAAGACCGCCACCAGCCGCATCGACGACAACCTGCCGGCCGGCATCCGCCTGGTGCAGGTGCAGGACCAGCCGAAGGCGGTGAGCACCTCGGTCAACGAATTCGTGCGCGTGCTGGTCGAGGCCGTGGTCATCGTGCTGGCGGTGAGCTTCCTGGCGCTGGGCCTGCACAAGCGGCCGGAGGCAGGGCTGCCCCTGTGGAAGCGCTGGTACGTGGACATGCGCCCCGGCCTGGTGGTGGGCATCACGATCCCGCTGGTGCTGGCCGTCACCTTCCTGGCCATGAACTACTGGGGGATCGGCCTGCACAAGATCTCGCTGGGCTCGCTGATCATCG
The DNA here is from genome assembly GCA_036263715.1 of Ramlibacter sp. Classification (GTDB taxonomy): domain Bacteria; phylum Pseudomonadota; class Gammaproteobacteria; order Burkholderiales; family Burkholderiaceae_C; genus Ramlibacter. Next base: position 2,674 of record DATAGN010000054.1, on the reverse strand, counting down.
CGCTGGGGCTGCTGGTCGACGACGCGATCATTGCGGTGGAGATGATGGTGCGGAAGATGGAAGAGGGCTACGACAAGGTCCGCGCCGCCACCTTCGCCTATGAAGTGACGGCGATGCCGATGCTCACCGGCACCTTGATAACCGCGGCCGGCTTCCTGCCGATCGGCATGGCGCAGTCCACGGTGGGCGAATACACCTTCGCGATCTTCGCCGTGACCGTCGTTGCGCTGGTCCTGAGCTGGCTGGTCTCCGTGTACTTCGTGCCCTACCTGGGCACCCTGCTGCTCAAGGCCAAGCCGGTGGCCAGCGAGCACCACGAGCATTTCGACACGCCCTTCTACCGGCGCTTCCGCCGCACCGTGGACTGGTGCGTGGAGCACCGCTGGATCACCATCGGCGCCACGCTGCTGGTGTTCGCGCTCGGCATCGTCGGCATGGGCAAGGTGCAGCAGCAGTTCTTCCCGGACTCCAGCCGGCCCGAGATCCTGGTGGACCTGTGGTCGCCGGAGGGCACGTCTTTCGCAGCCAACGAGGAAGTCGCGCGCCGGGTGGAAAAGCGCCTCCTCGCCACGCCCGGGGTCACCACGGTCACTGCCTGGGTGGGCTCCGGCGTGCCGCGCTTCTACCTGCCGATGGACCAGGTCTTCCCGCAGACCAACGTCTCCCAATTGATCGTGCAGCCGAAGGACCTGGCCACGCGCGAGCAGATGCGGGTGAGCCTGCCGGCCCTGATGGCGACGGAGTTTCCGGAAGTGCGGGCGCGGGTGAAGCTGCTGCCCAACGGGCCGCCCGTGCCCTATCCGGTGCAGTTCCGCGTGGTGGGGCCGGACCCGATCGTGCTGCGCCAGCGAGCGGACGAAGTGAAGGCGGTCATGCGCCAGAACCCCAGCACGCGCGGCGTCAACGACAACTGGAACGAGGCGGTGAAGGTGCTGCGGCTGGAGGTGGACCAGGCCAAGGCGCGCGCGCTCGGCGTGACCAGCCAGTCGATCGCGCAGGCGAGCCGCACCATCCTGGCGGGCACGCCGGTGGGGCAGTTCCGCGAGGGCGACAAGCTGATCGAGATCGTGCTGCGCCAGCCGCTGGACGAGCGCAACGCGATCACCGACATCGGCAATGCCTACCTGCCCACCGCCTCGGGCAAGTCGATTCCGCTCACGCAGATCGCCAAGCCGGTGTTCACCTGGGAGCCGGGCGTCATGTGGCGCGAGGGGCGCAGCTATGCGATCACCGTGCAGTCGGACATGGTCGAGGGGTTGCAGGGTGCGACCTTGACCGAGGAATTGCTGCCGCAGCTGCGGGCCCTGGAAAAGCGCTGGCCGCTCGGCTACAGCATCCAGGTGGCGGGGACGGTGGAGGAGAGCAACAAAGGCTCCTCGTCGATCGCGGCCGGCGTGCCGATCATGCTGTTCCTGACCTTCACGCTGCTCATGCTGCAGTTGCAGAGCTTCAGCCGCGCGATGCTGGTGTTCCTGACGGGGCCGCTGGGCATTGCCGGCGTGGCCGGTGCGTTGCTGGTGCTCAACCGCCCCTTCGGCTTCGTTGCGCTGCTGGGGGTGATCGCGCTGATGGGGATGATCCAGCGCAACTCGGTGATCCTGATCGACCAGATCGAGCAGGACCGCCGGCGCGGCGTGCCGGCGTGGGAAGCGATCGTCGAGTCGGCCGTGCGCCGCCTGCGCCCGATCGTGCTGACCGCCGCGGCGGCGGTGCTGGCGATGATCCCGCTGTCCCGCTCGGTGTTCTGGGGCCCGATGGCCGTGGCGATCATGGGCGGCCTGATCGTCGCGACCGTGCTGACCCTGCTGGCGCTGCCGGCGATGTATGCGGCGTGGTTCCGGGTGAAGCGGGAGCCATCGCCGGCTGAGCCCGCTGCGGTGGCAGGGTTGGCGCTCGCCGGTCGGTGAACGCAGAGGGCGCAGAGGTTACGCAGAGGACGCAGAGGAAGAAATCCACTCTTGGTTCTTGTCTTCCTCTGCGTCCTCTGCGTACTTTTGCGTCCTCTGCGTTCACTCGCCTTGCCGAGCCATCCCTTCCTGAAAATCGCTCCGGCCCGGACGCGGTAAAATCTCCGGTTGACCGGATTCAGGCGGGCGGTCGGGGAGTCCTCGGCCGTCCGCTTTCCTTTGAAGTGACCCGCGCGGGTGGCGAAATTGGTAGACGCACCAGGTTTAGGTCCTGACGCCTTCACGGGCGTGTCGGTTCGAGTCCGACCCCGCGCACCACGCGTTATTCCCCAACCGAGATAGACCATGGCCGTGACCGTAGAAACCCTGGACAAGCTGGAACGCAAGATGACGCTGACGATGCCCGTCAGCGCCATCCAGTCCGAAGTCGACCAACGCCTGAAGAAGCTGGCGCGCACCGTCAAGATGGACGGCTTCCGCCCCGGCAAGGTGCCGCTGTCCGTGGTCGCCCAGCGCTACGGCTACTCGGTGCAGTACGAGGTGATGAACGACAAGGTCGGCGAAGCCTTCGCCGCCGCCGCCAACGAGGCGAAGCTGCGCGTGGCCGGCCAGCCCAAGATCACCGAGAAGGAAGGCGCGCCCGAGGGCGAGCTGGCCTTCGACGCCGTGTTCGAGGTCTATCCCGAGGTGAAGATCGGCGACCTGGCCGAAGCCCAGGTCGACAAGATCAGCACCGAGGTGAGCGACGCCGCCATCGACCGCACGCT
>DATAGN010000053.1:0-10298 GCA_036263715.1 Ramlibacter sp. | reverse complement strand
GTTCGGATAGCAGCTGCAAGGCCAGTGGCACAGGGGCATGGCGGTGGAAACGCACGCCTTGCACGGGTGGATCCGCCGGTCGTAATCGGAGGTGAGCTGGCTCAGGTCCAGCAGGTCGGCCTCGACCGAGGACGCGGTCAGCACGTCGACGCACAGGCGGGCGAGGCGGAAGCTCTTGGACATCTCGCCCGGGCAGGTGCCGTCGTTGCGTGGCGCGCTGTTGATCACCAGCACGCGTGAACGCGAGTCCGGCTCCGCCTGCCGCGCCTGCGCGACGCGGATGCGGTTGCGCGCCTCGTACCACTCGACCGAGAGCTCGTAGTCCGGGTCCTGGAACTCGGGCCCCGCCTTGCGCGTCACCGGCGCCTTGCGCCCGTCGTTGTAGGCTTCCCAGGCGATCTCCTCCAGGCGCGAGATGGCGGCGTCCTCGGCGCGGTATGCAGGATCGAAGAAGTGCGCGCGAAAACGTTCGCGGAACACGTCGCGCGGGTGCATGCCCGTCCATTGGCCCTTGCGGACGTCGGGCAGCTCGGTATCGTCCTTGGGGAATTTGCTCATGCGCAGGGCTCCAGTCAGGCAGCGACAGCGTAGCGGACCACGGCCAGCTTGGGGGCCGGCCCGGCAGGCGTTATCGTTGCGCCCATGAACCTGGCCCAATCCCTGCGCCGCATTGCCCTGAGCGAGCCGCGCCGCCCGGCCCTGTACCTCGGCGACCGCCTGCTGCACGATTACGGCAGCCTCGGGCAGCGCGTGGCACGCCTCGCAGCGGCCCTGCGCGAACGCGACCTGCAGCCGGGCGATCGCGTCGTGCTGTTCATGCGCAACCACCCGGCCTACCTGGAGCTGATGTACGCCGCCTGGTGGACCGGACTGGCGGCGGTGCCGGTCAACGCCAAGCTGCACCTGCGCGAGGCGCAATGGATCGTGGAGCACTCGCAGGCGCGCTGCGCCTTCGTCACCGCCGACGTGGGCGCGCAGCTGCAGGCGCCAGGCGGCGTCGTCGATGTCGACAGCCCTGCGTACGCAGGCTTGTTCCAGGCCGGCGAACTGCCTGTCACTCCCCGCGCTGCCACCGACCTGGCGTGGCTGTTCTACACGAGCGGCACCACCGGCAAGCCCAAGGGCGTGATGCTCACGCACCGCAACCTGCTCACCATGGGCATGGGCTACTTCGCCGACGTCGACACGATCCGGCCGGACGACGCGATCGTGTATGCCGCGCCGATGTCGCACGGCGCCGGCATCTACGCCATACCGCACGTGATCGCCGGCGCGCGCCACGTCGTGCCGGCGTCCGGCGGCTTCGAGCCGGCCGAACTCTTCGCGCTCGCGCGCAGCGTGGGCCATCTCACGATGTTCGCCGCGCCCACCATCGTCAACCGCATCGTGGAGCACGCCGAAAATCACGGCCTCGACGGCGAGGGTTTCCGCACCATCGTGTACGGCGGCGCCCCGATGTACGCGGAGGACATCAAGCGCGCGCTGCGCGTGATGGGGCCGCGCTTCGTGCAGATCTACGGGCAGGGGGAGAGCCCCATGGTGATCACCTCCCTGCAGCGCCACCACCTCGTCGACACGACGCATCCCCGGCACGCGCAGCGCATCGCCTCGGTCGGCGTCGCGCAAACGCCGGTGGAAGTGCGCGTGACCGACGCCGAAGGACGCGACCTGCCCCTGGGCGAAGTCGGCGAGGTGCTCGTGCGCGGCGACACGGTGATGGCGGGCTACTGGCGCGATCCGGCAGCCACCGAGGCGGCGTTGCGCGACGCCTGGCTCTTCACCGGTGACATGGGCAGCCTGGACGAGGACGGCTTCCTGACGCTGAAGGACCGCAGCAAGGACCTGATCATCAGCGGCGGCTCCAACATCTACCCGCGCGAAGTCGAGGAGGTGCTGCTGCTCGCGCCCGGCGTCGCCGAAGTCTCGGTGGTCGGCACGCACGATCCCGGCTGGGGCGAGATCGTCGTGGCGTTCGTGGTGCCGCAGGCGGGCGCGCAGCTGGACGCGCAGCAGCTCGATGCCGTGTGCCTGGAGCACATCGCCCGCTTCAAGCGACCCAAGCGCTACGAGTTCGTCGACGCGCTGCCGAAGAACAACTACGGCAAGGTGCTCAAGACCGAGCTGCGCGAGCGCTTGCGCCGCCAGAGCAGCAATGCGTAGACGACCGCGTTGAAGGCGAGCAGGCCACCGCCCAGCCACCACTGCACCTGCGGCGTCAGCCCCGCCGGGTAGATCAGCGGCCACAGGTAGTGCTCGATGAAGCCGCCCTCGTACCCGGCCTGGCCGGCGGCGACGCGCAGGCGGTTCTCCAGCGGCGTCAGCGGGCAGATCCAGCCGTTGAACTCGACCAGCGCGCCCCACGCCAGCGCCGGCAGGTGCGCCAGCGGCGCGCGACGCCAGTAGAAGGCGAGCAGGCCACCGGCCAGCGCGAACGCGACGAACAGCAGGTGGAAGACGAGCACGGCGTCGGCGAGCAGGCGATCCACCATTTCACGCGCTCACGATCCAGCCTTCCAGCGGATCCAGGTGCTCGGGCAGTCCATAGTGCGGCGCGCCGTGCTGCGCCGCCCAGGCGGCTTGCACCAGGCAGAGGACCGCATCCAGGCTGTCGCCGCTGGCGTCGCCCGCCAGCGCGTCGTGCTGCGCGTGCGTGAGCTTCAGGCGCAGGCCCAGGCGCGTGCGGCCCTGCTCCAGGGCGGTGAGCACGTCCTTGCGCGCGATCAGGCGGTCGGGCGTCTGCTTGGCCTTCTCGTCGCTCTTGTAGCTGCGGCGGCCCACCAGTTCGCGCGCGAGCAGGCCGGGGTAGGCCTCCAGCGCCACGCGCTGCGGATCGCCCGCGTGCAGTCCGGGGATGTGAACGCCGGCTTCCAGCAGCAGCGGCACGGCCGCATGCAGCATGTACGCCACCGGCGGGTTCACCCACTTCATGGACGGACTGGAGCCGGCGAGCTTGTCGAAGCGGCGGTGCGCGAACTTGGCGCCTGCGGGCCGCGCCGCGCAGTAGGCGGCGAAGGTCTCGCGGATCTGCGGCCGGGTGAGGCCCGCATAGTGCCGCATGCATTCGCGCCAGGACGTGGGCCAACCGAGGTGTTCCACCAGTTCGCGCGGCAGGCCGAAGGGAAAGTCGAAGCCGCCGATCCAGGCGTGCGGCTGCCGCAGCCAGTCGAGGAAGGCACCCAGGGATTCGACCTTCTCCAGGCGCGTGAGCTGCACGCGGCCGCCGGACGCGCTGCCGATGGCCAGGACGATGGGTTTGCGCCGCGTGGGCGTGCTGGAGAAGTCGCAGCCGACCAGAAGGCTCATGGTCGGTGAAGGACGCAGGGAATCAGCCGCGCGAGCAGATGGCCGCGGTGGCGACCAGGTCGTCCAGCAGCGACAGCGAAACGCGGCCGGAAACCGAATACGGATCGAGCTCCGCCTTCTCCGAATACTTCAGGAGCAGCGAGCTGTTCAACTTGGTCACGTTCACCTGGCCCATGCTCCAGCCGCCGAAGCGACGCTCGGAGATCTCTTCGTAGTGCAGCAGCGCGACGTCCTTGTGGCGGGGGTCCTTCTGGATCGTTCCGTACAGGTCGCTCACCTGCATGCGCCCGCCCTCGATGCACTGCAGGAACACGCCGTCGCCGTAGCACAGGATGCCCGTGATGCCCACGGGCGGGTTGTGCTGGCGCGCCTGCTGCAGGATCGCCTCGACGGCTTCGGGGCTCGTGTCCACCGCGCGGCTGCAATAGAGGAGGCGCACCAGCATGGTCAGTCTTTTCGTGGGATGAGCGCCAGGAATTCGCGGCGCAGGGCGGAGTCCTTGAGGAAGGCGCCGCGCATCACCGAGTTGATCATCTTGCTGTCCAGGTCCTTCACGCCGCGCCACGCCATGCAGTAGTGGCGCGCTTCCATGACGAGGGCGAGGCCATCGGGCTGCGTCTTTTCCATGATCAGGTCGGCCAGCTGCACCACGGCCTCTTCCTGGATCTGCGGGCGCGCCATGATCCATTCGGCCAGGCGGGCGTACTTGGACAGGCCGATCACGTTGGTGTGCTCGTTGGGCATGACGCCGATCCACAGCTTGCCGATGACGGGGCACAGGTGGTGGCTGCAGGCGGAGCGCACGGTGATCGGGCCGACGATCATCAGCTCGTTGAGGTGTTCGGCGTTGGGGAACTCGGTGATGGCCGGTGCCTTGACGTAGCGGCCGCGGAACACCTCGTTGAGGTACATCTTGGCCACGCGCCGCGCGGTGTCGCCGGTGTTGTGGTCGTTGCTGGTGTCGATCACCATGCTGTCCAGGACGCCCTGCATCTTGGTTTCGACTTCGTCGAGCAGCGCTTCCATCTCGCCGGGCTGGATGAACTCGGCGATGTTGTCGTTGGAGTGGAAACGCTTGCGCGCCGCGACGATCCGCTCGCGGATCTTCACGGACACCGGCACCCCTTCGTCCGAAGGCGCGGGGCTGAGCTGGTGGGAGGGGTCGGCTTTCATCAGCATCGGTAACTGTAACACCCGGAGGAAAACCTCAAAGCGCCAGCAGCCGCTCCAGGTCCGCCAGCGTGTTCGCCTCGTGCAGCGGCTTGTCGTCGCGGATGCGCAGCATGCGCGGGAAGCGCACCGCGATGCCGCTCTTGTGCCGGCCGCTGCGGTTGATGCCTTCGAAACCCAGCTCGAACACCAGGCTCGGCTTGACGCTGCGCACCGGCCCGAACTTCTCGATCGTGTTGCGGCGAATGTGGGCGTCCACCCGCCGGAACTCCTCGTCGGTCAGGCCCGAATACGCCTTGGCAAAAGCCACCAGCTGCAGCCCCTCGGCGTTCGCCGGCTCCTTGCGCGCCATCGCGGCCACCACTGCGTCGGCCTCGTCCCGGTCCACGGGCGCACGGTTCCACACCGCGAAGGTGTAGTCGGTATAGATCGAGGACCTCCGGCCGCTGCCTGGCTGCGCATACACCAGCACGCAGTCGATCGTCATCGGGTCGATCTTCCATTTCCACCAGAGGCCCTCGGCCTTGGTGCGGCCCGTGCCGTAGGCGGCATCGAGCCGCTTGAGCATGAAGCCCTCGACGCCCATCTCGCGCGAGCCCTCGCGCTTGCGCGCGAAGCCCTGCCAGCTGTCGGCCGTCTCCACCGGCGACAGCTTGAAGCCGGTGCCGGCGAGCAGCGCTTCCAGGCGCGCGCGCCGCTCCCGCTGGGTGAGCCCGCGCACGTCGCTGCCCTCCTGCTCCAGCAGGTCGTAAGCCATGAAGGTGACCGGTGCCTCGGCCAGGATCTTCTTCGTGAGGTTCTTGCGGCCGATGCGCTGCTGCAGCAGGGCAAAGGGCGCGGGCCGGTCGAGGATCTCGCCGGTCTCAGGATCGGCGCCCTCTTTCCACACGAGGATCTCGCCGTCGATGACCGTGCCGTCCGGCAGCGCCTGCGCCAGTTCGACGATCTCCGGGAAGCGCTCGGTCACCAGTTCCTCGCCGCGCGACCAGATCCACACCTGGCCGCCCCGCTTGATCACCTGCCCGCGGATGCCGTCGTACTTCCACTCCACCATCCAGTCGCCCACGGAGCCGAGGCGCGCGGAGAACAACTCCGGGGGCAGCTCCAGCTGGTGCGCCAGGAAGAAGGGATAAGGCTGCCCCGCGTCCAGCGGCTCGGGCACGCCCTCCTCCGCTTTCGCGATCAATGCTTCGTAGCGCTCGGGCGAGGGCAGCACCTTGCCGTCGGTGTAGCCCATCATGCGCTGCGCGACGCGCTTGGCATCCACGCCAGCGTGCGTGGCGAGGGCGCGCTGGACCAGCAGCTTGCTGACGCCGACGCGGAAGCCGCCGCCCACCAGCTTGGTCAGGAGGAAGCGACCGAGCGCATCGAGCTCCCACCAGTACTGCGCCACGCGCTTGGCGACTTCCTCGTCCGGCAGGCCGCGCAGCGGGATCAGGCGTTCTTCGACCCACACGGCCAGGCCCACGTCCGAGAGCGAATCCCCGGGGGGCAGCACCAACGAGATCGTCTCGGCGAGGTCGCCCACGGACTGGTAGCACTCGTCGAAGAGCCAATAGTCGATGCCGGCCATGTGGCAGGCGAGGCCGATCAAGGACGCCGTCTTCACCACCTGCCGCGGCTTGCCGCCCGCGAGGAAGTAGACGGCCCACGCCGCGTCGCGCGGCGGCGCTTCGTCGAAGTAACGCGTGAGCGCTTCCACCTTTTCGTTGATGGAAGTTGTGGCGTCGAGTTCGCTGAAGAGGCGGGAGAAGCGCTTCACTCCGCCTTCTCTCCGGACGCAGCCTGCAGGTCCGCCTCGATCGCATCGTCCCCGTACTCGGTCTCGAAAGCCTCCGCCTGCAGCCCGCGTTCCCCGAGATACCGCACCATCGCACCGGAACTGCCATGCGTGACGATCACGCGCTGCGCGCCCGTGGCGGCGATCGCCTCCAGCAGCCCCGGCCAGTCCGCATGGTCCGACAGCACGAATCCACGGTCGTAGCCGCCTCGGCGGCGATTGCCGCGCACCTGCATCCAGCCACTCGCAAACGCGGTCTGCGCGTCCCCGAAGCGGCGCAGCCAGGGGCTCGCCGCCGCGCCCGGCGGACATACCACCAGGCAACGGCGCAGGTCCGCCTTGTCCCTGACGTCGGTGACCATGCGCGCGTCCGGCAGCGACACGCCGGCTGCGCGATAGGCCTCGTTGAGCGGCTTGACCGCGCCGTGCACGATGATCGGGCCGATCGACGGATCAATGCCGCTCAGCACGCGCTGGGCCTTGCCGAAGCTGTAGCAGCAGAGAACGCTCGCGCGCGCGTGGCTCGCATTGCGCGCCCACCAGGCGTTGATGTCGGCGAACAGTTGCTCGTCGGGACACCACCGGTAGATCGGCAGGCCGAAGGTCGACTCGGTGATGAACACGTCGCAGCGCACCGGCTCGAAGGGGGCGCAGGTCGGATCAGGTGCCACCTTGTAGTCGCCGCTGGCCACCCACACCTGGCCGCCGTGCTCCAGGCGCACCTGCGCGGAGCCGAGCACGTGGCCCGCAGGGTGCAGCGACAGCGTGACGCCATGGTGCACGATGCGCTCCCCATACGGCAGCACCTGCAGGTGGATGTCGCCCAGGCGCGTGCGCAGCACGCCTTCGGCGGGTGCCGCCGACAGGTAGTGGCCGTTGCCGTAGCGCGCGTGGTCCGAGTGCGCGTGGGTGATCACGGCGCGCGCGACCGGCCGCCACGGGTCGATGTAGAAGTCCCCGGGCGGGCAGTAGAGGCCTTCCGGCCGCTGCACGATCAGGTCGCTCACAGGTACTTCTTCCCCTGGATCGCGAGCAGGATGCGCATCAGCACCAGCGCCAGCCGCTCCTTGGCGCGCTGCGCGGGGGAGCGCTTCTCGTACGCCGCCGGGTCCATCGGCCGGCCCTCGTGCTGCATGGCGAGCAGCAGCCGCTCGCGCAGGCGCCGGGCGAAGCGCGCATCGTCGACCACCACGTTGGCCTCGCGCGCGAGCAGCAGGCTCAGCGGATCGAGGTTGGACGATCCCACGGTGGCCCAGTGGCCGTCGATCACGGCCACCTTCGCGTGCAGGAAGCTCGGTGCGTATTCGTGAATCTGCACGCCTGCGCGCAGCAAGGCGCCGAACACGGGCCGCGAGGCGTAGTACTGCATAAAATATTCGTAGCGTCCCTGCAGCAGCAGGATCACCTGCACGCCGCGTCGCGCCGCGTTTGCGAGGGCGCGGCGCATGCGCCCGCCCGGCACGAAGTAGGCGTTGGCGATGATGATCTCCTGGCGCGCGTGGCCGATCGCGCGCAGGTAGGCCCGTTCGATCAATGCCCGGTTGCGCAGGTTGTCGCGCAACAGCAGCGCGGCGCGCACGTTGTCGTCGCCGTGCCCCGCGCCCGGCACCCGCGGGTCGGCGGGCACGCGCGCGGCGCGCCACAGCTCCAGGGCATCGGCCCACTGCGCCCGCCGCATCCGCCCCACCGCGGCGATGCGCTGCCACTGGCGCACCATGGTCTCGTGCATCTGCTGCACCAGCGGCCCCTCGACGCGCAGCGAGAAGTCCAGCCGCGGCGAAGCGAGGGCGCCGTGGTTCGGGTCATGGAAGTCGTCCAGCACGTTGATGCCGCCGCAAAAACCGATGCTGCCGTCGACGACGCACAGCTTGCGGTGCAGGCGCCGCCACTGGCCGGGCCAGAGCAGGCCGAAGGCGCCGGTGGGCGAGTACACGACCCATTGCACGCGCGCCTCGTCGAAGCGCATGGTCCAGAACGGCGGGATCTCGGGGGTGCCGAAGCCGTCGACGACCAGGCGCACCGTCAGGCCGCGTCGCGCCGCGCGTTCCAGCGCGTAGGCGATGTCGGCGCCGCTGCCGGTGAAATCGAAGATGTAGGTTTCGAGCAGGACCTCGTTGCGCGCCGCGTCGATGGCGGCGACCACCGCCGGGAAGAAGCCGCGGCTGCCTTCGAGCAGCTGGACGTGGTGACCGGCGCGCAAAGGGGGAACTGCGTGCGCCATCGTCGACCTCAGACCTTGAACTCCGCGATCAGCGGCAGGTGGTCGGACATGCGCCACCAGATGCGCCCGCGCGGCACCTCCAGGCCGACCGGCTTGATGCCGCGGGCATAGACGAAGTCCAGCTGCGTCAGCGGCAGGCGCGAGGGATAGGTCCCGACGCGGGCCCCGATGAAGTCCTGCAGGCCGAGTTTGTTCATCACCGGCCGCAGCTTCGCGCCCCAGTCGTTGAAGTCGCCGGCCACCACGACAGCCGCTGTGCGCGGGATCTCGCGTTCGATGAAGCGCCCGAGCTGCTCGATCTGCCGCACCCGGCTGGAAGCGATCAGGCCCAGGTGCACCACGATGACGTGCACCGTGCGCTTGCCCACCTGCACGGCGACGTGCAGCAGTCCGCGCTGCTCGAAGCGGTGGTCCGACATGTCCTCGTGGCCCTGCGACACGACCGGCCAGCGCGAAAGCAGCGCGTTGCCGTGCTCGCCATGCTTGGTGCGCGCGTTGGTCTGGTAGACCGCGTAGTAGCCCTCGGGGCAGAGGAACTCGGCCTGCGGCAGTTCCGGCCAGCGCTTGAAGTACACCTCCTCGCGCCGGTGCAGCTTGCGCACCTCCTGCAGGCACACGATGTCGGCGTCGAGCTGTTCGACCGCATGGCCCAGGTTGTGGATCTCCAGCCGGCGGACCGGCCCGAGCCCCTGCACGCCCTTGTGGATGTTGTACGTGGCGATGCGCAGGGAACTCATCGAACGAATTCTGGCAGCATCAGGATGGCTTCCGCGTTGGACGGCGAGAAGCAGGTGTCGGCTGCCTGCTGGTAGGGCAGCCATTGGTAGGCAGTGTGCTCGCGGGGATTCAGCGTCACGCGCGTCCCCGCCGGCACGCACAGCCCGAACACGTGCTCGCGGTTGCGGGTGACGCCCGGCGCGTAGCGGTGCAGGTAGCGCGGGTAGATGTCGTAGACGTTCTCGAGGCCCCAGTCGGTGAGCTTGCCGATGCCCGCGGCTATGCCCGTCTCCTCGCGCACCTCGCGGATCGCCGTGGCCTCGAAGCGCTCGTCCTCGTGGTCCTTGGAGCCGGTGACCGACTGCCAGTAACCGGGCGAGTCGGTCCGGTTGATCAGCAGGACGTCGAGGTCAGGCGTGTGGATCACGACCAGGACGGACTGCGGGATCTTGAAGGGACGGGGGAGGGACACGGGGACAGAATACCGTCATCCCGCGAAGGCGGGGATCCAGGGCGAGCGCATCAAAAAAGCGACCCGCTGGCCGCTTCTCGAAGCTCTGGATCCCCGCCTTCGCGGGGATGACGGAGGACAGCTTACGCGGCCGCCAGGTTCCGCAACCGGATGTGCAGTTCGCGCAGCTGCTTCTCGTCCACCGGTCCCGGCGCCTGGGTCAGCAGGTCCTGCGCGCGCTGGGTCTTCGGGAAGGCGATCACGTCGCGCAGGGACTCGGCGCCCGTCATCAGCATGACGAAACGGTCCAGGCCGATGGCGATGCCGCCGTGCGGCGGGGCGCCGTACTGCAGCGCGTCCAGCAGGAAGCCGAACTTCGCCTTCGCCTCTTCCTCGTTGATCTTGAGGGCGCGGAACACCTTGCTCTGCACGTCCTCGCGGTGGATCCGCACGGACCCGCCACCGAGCTCGATGCCATTGAGCACCGCGTCGTAGGCCTTGGCCAGGCAGCGGCCGGGGTCGGTCTCGAGCCAGTCCTCGTGGCCGTCCTTGGGCGAGGTGAAGGGGTGGTGCACCGCGTTCCAGCGCTGCGCGTCCTCGTCGAACTCGAACATCGGGAAGTCCACCACCCACAGCGGCTTCCACTGGCCCTCGAT
>DATAGN010000052.1:0-5862 GCA_036263715.1 Ramlibacter sp. | reverse complement strand
CTACGGGAGCCCGGCCGTTCGTAGGTCGGGGTGAGCGCGCAGCCGAACCCCGACGCTCAAAGCAGCACGATGTCGTACTGCTCCTGCCCCCTTGCATTCTCGCTTTGCAGCGAGATGGGCTTGCCAATGAAATCGCTCAGGCCCGCCAGGTGCTGGCTCTCCTCGTCGAGGAACAACTCGATCACCTTGGGAGACGCGATCACCCGGTACTCGCGCGGATTGAACTGCCGCGCCTCGCGCAGGATCTCCCGCAGGATGTCGTAGGCCACTGTCCGCGGCGTGCGCACCGTGCCCTTGCCCTGGCAGACGGGACACGGCTCGCACAGCAGGTGCGCCAGCGACTCGCGCGTACGCTTGCGCGTCATCTCGACCAGCCCCAGCTGCGAGAAGCCGCCGGACATCGTCTTGACGCGATCGCGCGCGAGCTGCTTGCGGAATTCGCCCAGCACCTGCTCGCGGTGGTCCTCGCGCTGCATGTCGATGAAGTCCACGATGATGATGCCGCCCAGGTTGCGCAGCCGCAGCTGCCGCGCGATCGCCTGCGCGGCTTCCAGGTTGGTCTTGAAGATCGTCTCGTCGAAGTTGCGCGAGCCGACATAGCCGCCCGTGTTGACGTCCACGGTGGTGAGCGCCTCGGTCTGGTCGACGATCAGGTAGCCGCCCGACTTCAGGTCCACCCGGCGGCCGAGCGCCCGCGCGATCTCCTCGTCAACCGAGTACAGGTCGAAGATCGGCCGCTCGCCCTTGTACAGCTGCAGCTTCGCCACCGCCTGCGGCATGAACTCCCGGCCGAAGTCCTGCAGCAGCCCGAACTGCTCGCGCGAATCGATGCGGATGCTCTGCGTGCCCTCGGTCACCAGGTCGCGCAGCACCCGCTGCAGCAGGTTCAGGTCCTGGTGCAGCAGCGAAGGCGGCGGCAGGCGGCCGGCCGACTCGCGGATGCGCGTCCAGGTCTTGCGCAGGTAGGCGATGTCCTCGGCCAGTTCCTCGTCGCTCGCATCCTCCCCGTTGGTGCGCAGGATGAAGCCGCCGCCGGCCTCGCCCACCAGCTGGTTCAGGCGCCGCCGCAAGGCATCGCGCTGGTCGGCCGGGATCTTCTGCGACACGCCCACGTGGTCGTCCTGCGGCAGGAACACGAGCAGGCGGCCGGCGATGCTGATCTGGGTGGACAGCCGCGCGCCCTTGGTGCCGATCGGGTCCTTGATCACCTGCACCATCAGGGACTGGCCTTCGAACACCTGCTTTTCGATCGGCACCTGCGGCTGGCTGTTGCGGGCGGCAGGCGGCTCGCCGTCGGGTTGCCGCTGCCACACGTCGGCCACGTGCAGGAAGGCGGCGCGCTCCAGGCCCATGTCGATGAAGGCCGACTGCATGCCCGGCAGCACGCGCGCCACCTTGCCCAGGTAGACGTTGCCCACCAGGCCGCGCTCGAGCGTGCGTTCGACGTGCAGTTCCTGCACCGCGCCGTTCTCGATGATGGCGACGCGCGTTTCCTGCGGCGACCAGTTGACCAGGATGTCCTGCTGCATTGTCCTTGTGGGGTCCTCCGGCACCAGCATAGCGGAACCCGTAGGTTGGGTTGCGCGAAGCGCACCCCAACAGGTGCGGGGTCGATGTTGGGGTGCGCTGCGCGCAACCCAACCTACGAAGACCGAATCCCCAGCGTCCGCAGCAACTGCGCCGTCTCGAAGAGCGGCAAGCCCATGATCCCGGTGTACGAACCGGCGATGCGGGCGATGTGCACCGCCGCCCGGCCCTGCACCGCATAAGCGCCGGCCTTGCCCATGGGCTCGCCGCTGGCGACATAGGCGCGGATCTCCGCTGCGCTCATGGCGGCGAAAGTCACGCGCGAATCGCTCAGGGCCTGCACGCGCTTGCGGCCGCCTTGCAAGGCGACGGCCGTCAGCACGCGATGCGTGCGGCCGGAGAGCTCGCGCAGCATGCGCGCCGCATCGCCCTCGTCCTCGGGCTTGCCGTAGATGCTGCGCCCGAGGGCCACCGTGGTGTCCGAACAGAGCACGGGCGCGGCCGGCAAACCGCGGCGCTTGAGGCGCGCGATGGCCGCGTCGAGCTTCAGGCCCGTCACCCGCTGCACGTACGCCGCCGGCGCCTCACCACGCTTCACCGCCTCCAGCCCTTCGCTGTCCTCGTCGGCGTCCGGCAGCAGCAGTTCGTAGCGCACGCCGATCTGTTCCAGCAGCTGCCGCCGGCGCGGGCTCTGCGAGGCGAGGTAGACGAACTCACTCACGGTGGTAGGGGTGGCCTGCGTTGATCGACCAGGCGCGATAGAGCTGTTCGGCGAGCAACACGCGCACCATCGCATGGGGCAGCGTGAGGTCGGACAAGCGGATGCGTTCGTGCGCCGCCTGCCGGAATGCGGGATCCAGCCCGTCGGGACCGCCGATCACCAGCGCCACCGTGTCGTTCTCCAGCTGCCACTCCTTGAGCTTGGCGGCCACCGCCATGGTGGTGAGGGTGGTGCCGCGCTCGTCGAGCGCCACGATGCGCGCGCCCTTCGGGATGGCGGCTGCGATGCGTTCGCGTTCGGCCGCGAGCAGCGCCGCCAGCGTCTTCGAAGCACGCGGCTCGGTCTTGACGGCCTTGATCTCCAGCCGCAGCTCGGGTGGAAAGCGCTTGGCATAGTCGTCCCAGGCGGCCTGCGCCCAATCGGGCACGCGCTGGCCGACGGCCACCACCAGCAGGCGCATGCCTCAAGCCGGCGATTTCTTGGCTGCGGGCTTTTTCGCCGCAGCAGACTTGGCCGGTGCGGATTTCACGGGTGCGGATTTCGCGGGTGCGGACTTGGCCGGTACCGACTTGGCACCTGCGCTCCTGGCCGGCGACTTGCCCGCAGCCGGCGCCTTCAGCGCCACCTTGCCGAGCGCGGTGCGGGCCGTGCTGGCCGCGCCGGTCTTGCCGGACGCCTTCCTGGCAGCCGTCTTCTTGGCAGCCTTCTTCGCGGCGGAAGCTTCGCGCTCCATCGTCTTCACCGCGGTGGTGCGGCGCAGCGACGGACTCGGCGCCTTCTTCGCGGCAGGCGCGGGGGCGCGCTCGGGGGCTGCCGGCTTGGGCGCACCCAGGCGCAGGCGGATCGGCTTTTCGCCCCAGATCTCTTCGAGGTGGTAGTACTGGCGGATGGCGGGCTGCATGATGTGCGCGACCGCCGCGCCGCAGTCCACGATGATCCATTCGCCGTTTTCCTCGCCCTCGATGCGCGGCTTGGGAAAGCCAGCCTCGCGCACGGCATCCACGACGCTGGAGGCCAGCGCCTTGGTCTGCCGGTTGGAGGTGCCCGATGCGACGATGACCCGCTCGAACAAGGGCGACAGATGCTCGGTGTTGAAGACCTGGATGTCCTGGCCCTTCACGTCTTCGAGGCCGTCGATGATGGCCCTCTGGAGTTTCTGCGTGTCCTTCTTTGCGGCGGTTTCAGTCGTCATCAGGTGGATTGGTAAAGATGATGGGAGTCAATATAACGGGCAACGGCTGGCTCAACCAGATCGGTGATGTCCTGCCCCGCTGTCAGTCGCTGCCGGATTTGGGTGGCACTCTCGGGCATCTGCGTCCATTGCAGGACTTCGACGCGAACGCCGGGCAAGCCGGCCAGGGCGGCCACCCCCTCGCCTGAGCCCCGCCCGGCGACGCACAACACAGCCAGCCGGGCCACCTCTTCCCAGGCATGCCAGCGGGTGAAGCTGGCGGCCTGGTCCTCGCCCATCAGTAGGTGCAGGCGGGCGCCGGGATGCTCGGCAGCCAGTTCGCGCAGGGTGTCGACGCTGTAGGTGGCGCCGGTGCGCCGCAGCTCGCGCTCGTCCACGCGAACGTTCGGCACTGCTTCGAAAACCAGCCGCGCCATGGCCAGCCGATGCTCCGCATCGGTCAGCGTGCGCGCCTTGTGCCAGGCATCCCCCGTGGGGAAGACGAACAGCGTGTCCAGTGCCAGCTGGGCGATCGCGGTGCGAGCCAGCGCCACGTGCGCCAGGTGCGGCGGATCGAAGGCGCCGCCGAACATGCCGATGCGCGCGCGGCCGCTCAAATCCAGTCCTTGCGCACGAGGAAACGCGCCAGCAGGTCGGCCTCGGGCGAGCCCGGCTGCGGCTCGTGCCGGTACGCCCACGCGGCATGCGGCGGCATCGACATCAGAATCGATTCGGTGCGGCCGCCCGACTGCAGGCCGAAGTGCGTGCCGCGGTCCCACACCAGGTTGAACTCCGCGTAGCGCCCGCGCCGCAGCAGCTGCCAGTCGCGCTCGCGTTGCGTGTACGGCGTGTCCTGCCGCCGCTGCAGGATGGGCAGGTAGGCGTCGAGGAAATGGTCGCCCACCGACTGCAGCAGCGCGAAGCTGCGCTCGAAGCCCTGCTCGAAGTAGTCGTCGAAGAAGATGCCGCCGACGCCGCGCGGCTCGTTGCGGTGCTTCAGGAAGAAGTAGTCGTCGCACCAGGCCTTGAAGCGCCGGTGCTTGTCGTCGCCGAAGTCCTGCAGGCTGTCGCGGCACACCGCGTGGAAGTGCACCGCGTCCTCCTCGAAGCCGTAGTAGGGCGTCAGGTCCATGCCGCCGCCGAACCAGTACACCGCCGGCGCGTTGGCCGGCAGCGCGGCCAGCATGCGGACGTTCATGTGCACCGTGGGTGCGTAGGGGTTGCGCGGGTGGAAGACCAGCGACACGCCCATGGCCTCGAAGGACGCGCCGACGAGTTCCGGCCGGTGCTGCGTTGCCGAAGGCGGCAGCCTGGCGCCGCGCACGTGCGAGAAGCCGCAGCCCGCGCGCTCGAAGACCTTGCCGTCCTCGAGGATCATGGTGACGCCCTCGCCCTGCAGCGGCTCGCCCGGCTCCTTGCGCCAGGGATCGCTGCGAAAGGGCTGGCCGTCGATGTCGGCGACGGCGCGGGTGATGCGCTGCTGCAGGCCCGTGAGCCAGTCGCGCACCTGGACGATGCCGTCGTCCACGTCAGCTTCTCAACGCCCTGTGGCCGATGTCGCGCCGGTACTGCGCGCCGTCGAAGGAGATGCCGCGCAGCAGCTCGTAGGCCCGCTGCTGCGCGGCCTTGACCGTCTCGGCCAGCGTCGTGACGCACAGCACGCGGCCGCCCGCAGTGAGGGTCTGGCCGTCCTTCGCCTGCGTGCCGGCGTGGAAGACCACCGCGTCCTCGGCGTCCTTGGCCAGCCCCTTGATCACGTCGCCCTTGCGCGGGTCCATCGGGTAGCCATGCGCGGCGACGACCACGCCCAGCGCCGTGCGGCGGTCCCAGTCCAGGTCCACCTGGTCCAGCGTGCCGGAGGTGGCTGCGAGCATCACGTCGAACAGGTCGGACTTCAGCCGCATCATGATCGGCTGCGTCTCCGGGTCGCCCATGCGGCAGTTGAATTCCAAGGTCTTCACCTGCCCGTCGGGTGTGATCATCAGGCCCGCGTAGAGGAAGCCGGTGTAGGGGATGCCGTCCTTTTCCATGCCGCGCACGGTGGGCAGGATGATTTCGCGCATGGCGCGGGCATGCACCTCGGGCGTGACCACCGGCGCGGGCGAATAGGCGCCCATGCCGCCGGTGTTGGGGCCCTGGTCGTCGTCGAGCAGGCGCTTGTGGTCCTGGCTGGTGGCCAGCGCGGTCACGTTCCTGCCATCGCACAGCACGATGAAGCTGGCTTCCTCGCCATGCAGGAATTCCTCGATCACGACGCGGGCGCCGCCGGCGTTGTGCGTCACGCCCAGCTTGTTGTCCACCAGCATGAAGTCGATGGCTTCGTGCGCCTCCTGCACGTTCATGGCCACCACCACGCCCTTGCCCGCGGCGAGGCCGTCGGCCTTGACCACGATGGGGGCGCCCTTGCGGTCCACGTACGCATGGGCCTGACCAGCGTCGGTGA
>DATAGN010000051.1:0-8089 GCA_036263715.1 Ramlibacter sp. | reverse complement strand
ACCTTGTTGCGATCGGCCCAGACGGCCAGCTGCTCCTTGGCCGCCGCGCGGAAGGTGTCGGCCGCGGCCAGCAGCACCGTCTCGCCGGAATCGGCCAGGTGCTTCGTGAGCTTGCCGATGGACGTGGTCTTGCCGGCCCCGTTGACGCCGGCCACCATGATCACGGTGGGCACGTGCTCGCCGATGGTGAGCGGCTTCTCCAGCGGACGCAGCAGGTTCGTGAGCGCATCCACCAGGATGTTCTTCGCCTGCACGGGGCGCGTCGCACCGGTCGCGGCGACCTTGCGCTTGACCTCTTCCAGCAGCGATTCGGTGGCGGCGACGCCGGTGTCGGCCATCAGCAGCGCCGTCTCCAGCTCCTCGTACAGCGCATCGTCGATCTGCGCGCCGGTAAAGACTTGCGAAATGTTGGTGCCGGTCTTGCGCAATCCGGCGCTCAGGCGGTCCATCCAGCTCTGCCGCTCGGGGGCGACCTGCGGCGCGACCGGGATCTCCATCGGCGCGACCAGCGCGCTGCCGATCAGTCCACCGGCCGCCCGGGGCGTGGGCGTCGGCGGGGGAGCAGGGGTCGGGGCGGGCGTCGCAGGCGGCGCGGCGACGGGGGGTGGTGGGGCTACGAAGGGCTCAGGCGTGGCAACCGGGGCCGGCGCGGGAGCAGGGGCGGGGGTCGCGGGCGGTTTTTTCCGGAAGAAGCTGAACATCAGGGAGGTTTCTAGAATCACACGATTCTATGAAACAGCACCTGCGCTCGTTCCTCCTCCTCCTTCCCCTCACCTTCTCCCTGCTGTCGCCTGCGCCTTCCGGTGCGCAGATCGCCGGCCCGGCGCCCGCGCAGGAAAGGGCGCAGCAGTACCAGCTGGCCAACGGCATGACCGTCATCGTCAAGCCGGACCGGCGCGCGCCCACCGCGGTGCACATGCTCTATGTGCGCGTCGGCGCCATGGACGAGACCGACGGCACCAGCGGCGTGGCCCACGTACTCGAACACATGCTGTTCAAGGGCACCAAGACCACGAAGCCAGGCGAGTTCTCGCGCCTGGTCGCGGCGCTGGGCGGCCGCGAGAATGCCTTCACCACGCGCGACCAGACCGGCTACTTCCAGCAGATCCCCGCGAACAAGCTCGAGGAGGTGATGCGGCTGGAGGCCGACCGCTTCGCCAACAACCAGTGGGCCGACGACGAGTTCAAGCGCGAGCTCGAAGTCGTCAAGGAGGAGCGCCGCTCCCGCACGGAAGACAATCCCCGCGCGCAGCTGTTCGAGCAGATGAGTGCGCTCGTCTACCAGGCCTCGCCCTACCGCCGCCCCGTGGTGGGCTGGATGAGCGACCTGGAGGCTATGACGCCGCAGGACGCGCGTGACTTCTACAAGCGCTGGTACGTGCCGGCCAATGCCGCCGTGATCGTGGCCGGCGATGTCGATCCGGCCCAGGTGCGCCGCCTGGCCGAGAAGTACTACGGCAGCATTCCCGCCGGCGCCGTGCCCGCGCGCAAGCCGCGCGAGGAGCCGCCGCAGGCGGGCATGCGGCGCATGGAGTTCAAGGCGCCGGCGGACCAGTCCTTCGTTGCGCTCGCCTTCAAGGTGCCGCAGCTCACTTCCTTCGACAAGACGCCGGCGAACGACGACGCGCTGGCGCTGACCGTGCTTTCCGCGGTGCTCGATGGCTACGAAGGCGCGCGCCTGGGCCGCGCCCTCACGCAGGGGCCGGATCGCGTTGCCGACAGCGTCGATGCCGGCTACGGCCTGTGGGGGCGCGGGCCGCAGCTGTTCACGCTGTCCGCCGTGCCCGCGGCAGGCAAGACCCCCGAGCAGGTCGAAGCGGCGCTGCGGGCCGAAGTGGCGCGCGTCGCGCGCGACGGCGTCACCGAGGCGGAACTGCAGCGCGTCAAGACCCGCTGGATCGCCGGCGAGATCTACAAGCTCGACTCCGTGATGGGCCAGGCGCGCGAAGTCGGGGGGGCCTGGGTGCTCGGCTTGCCGATCGATGCGGACCAGCGCCTGATGACGGGCCTGCGTGCCGTGACGGCGGAGCAGGTCAAGTCGGTGGCCGCGCGCTACTTCGGCGACGACCAGCTCACCGTCGGCATCCTGCGGCCCCTGCCGGTCGACCCCAATCGCAAGCCCCGCCAGCCGGCCGTGCCGGTGCGCCACTGAAAGGACGCGCCATGCGCATGACCCAACTTCTCTCGCGCGGCGCGGCCCTGGCCGTCGTCGCGCTGTGCACTTCCCTGCCCGCGCTCGCCGCGCTGCCGATCCAGAAGTGGCAGCAGCCCACCGGGGCGCAGGTGTACTTCATCGCCAGCCCCAGCCTGCCCATCGTCGACGTGCAGGTGGACTTCGACGCCGGCGAGCGGCGCAACCCGGCGGAAAAGGCCGGCCTGGCCAGCGTCACCGCCGACATGGCGGGCAAGGGCGTGCTGGCCCGCAACGGCGAACCCGCGCTGGACGAAAACCAGCTCGGCGAAGCCTGGGCCGACCTCGGCGCGTCCTTCGGTGGCAGCGCCGGGGCGGACCGCATGAGTTTCACGCTGCGTTCGCTGACCTACCCGGACCTGATGGCCAAGGCCATTGCCCTGGGAGCGCGCGAGATCGGCGAGCCCTCGTTCCCCGAGGCCGTCTGGCAGCGCGAGCGCGCTCGCATGGTGGCGGCCATCCGCGAGGCCAACACGCGGCCGGCGACGCTGGCCGCCCGTGCCTTCGGCGAAGCGGTGTACGGCAAGCATCCCTACGGCTTCGACACGACCGAGCAGACCTTGTCGCGCATCACCGTGCAGGACATGCAGGAGTTCTACAAGCTGGTGCAGCCGTGCCGCGCCAAGGTCAGCATCGTCGGCGCCGTGAGCCGCGAGCAGGCGGACCAGATCGCCACCCGCCTGCTGTCGCGCCTGCCGAACGCCGCGTGCCAGCCGCTGCCACCCGTGCCCGAGGTGCAGCCCCTGAGCGCTGCCGCCGAACGCAACATCCCCTTCGCCTCGGCGCAGGCGCACGTGCTGATCGGGCAGCCCGGCTACCGCCGTGACGACCCGGACTACTTCCCGCTGCTGGTGGGCAACTACATCCTGGGCGGCGGCGGCTTCGTGTCGCGCCTGTCCGAGGAGGTGCGGCAAAAGCGCGGCCTGAGCTACAGCGTCTACAGCTACTTCAGCCCGGGCCTGCATGCGGGCGCCTTCACGGTCGGCCTGCAGACGCGCCCGGACCAGGCGGCGCAGGCGGTGCAGGTGTCGCGCGACGTGGTGCGGCGTTTCGTGGCCGAAGGCCCGACCGCCGCGGAGTTGAAGGCGGCCAAGGACTTCATGATCGGCGGTTTCGCGCTGCGCATCGACAGCAACCGCAAGCTGCTGGACAACCTGGCCAACATCGCCTGGCACAACCTGCCGCTGGATTACCTGGACACGTGGGGCCAGCAGGTCGAGAAGGTCACCGCCGCCGAAGTGAAGGCGGCCATGGCCCGTAAGCTGCAGCCGGACCGCATGGTCACGGTGATCGTCGGCGGCGACGTGTCTTCGGCGCGCCAGTAGGTCTGCACCCCTTCAGCCGTTTCCCTATCCCCCTGTCAACGTTGACAGGGGCGCATGGCCGCGGTTCAGGTTGCGCCTCAACAATGCACACGTGCTGTCACGCCAAGCGGCGTACACACAGGGAGATACACAGGGAGAGAGTCGGGGTGTGGCCTTCGGGCCGCACCCCTTTTTTTCGCGCGGCCGCGGGTAAGCTTGCCGCATGCCCCGTACCGCTATCGCGCCGCGCCGCGCCGCACCCAGCCAGGTCCGCATCATCGGCGGCCACTGGAAGAGAACGCTCCTGCCGGTGCACGACCGCCCCGGGCTGCGGCCCACGCCCGACCGCGTGCGCGAGACCCTGTTCAACTGGCTGGGGCAGGACCTCACCGGCTGGCGCTGCGTCGACGCCTTCGCCGGAACGGGCGCCCTGGGACTGGAAGCGGCGTCGCGCGGTGCCGCGGACGTCCTGCTGGTGGAAACCGAGGGCGAGCTGGTCGACAGCCTGCGCGCGCTGGTGAAGAAGCTGGATGCGCACGAGGTGGTTCGCGTGCAGCGGGGCAATGCGCTGTCGGTGCTCGCCGGCCTGCCCGCCGCGAGCCAGCACGTGATCTTCATCGACCCGCCTTTCGGTGCGGACCTGTTCGACAAGGCGCTGGCCGCCGCCCGGCCGGCCGTCAGCGCCGAAGGCTTTGTCTACCTCGAGGCGCCCAGCGCCTGGAGCGGCGAGGCACTGGCCAGGCACGGGCTGGAAACGGTGCGCCACATGAAGGCCGGGGCAGTGCACGGGCACCTGTTGCGTCCGGTTGCATAATGCGGCGCAACTGACCGTCCCCGCCGAGTTCCGGCGACGAGGAGATTCCATGGCCACCGACGTCCTTGCCGTCTACCCCGGCACCTTCGACCCCATGACGCTGGGGCACGAGGACGTCGTGCACCGCGCCTGCCAGCTGTTCGGACGCTTGATCGTGGCCGTGGCCGCGGGCCACCACAAGAAGTCGCTGTTCACGATGCAGGAGCGCATCGACATGTCCCGTGAAGCGCTGAAGGACTATCCGCAGGTGACCGTGGAAGGATTCAGCGGCCTCGTGCGCGACTTCGTCGTCGCGCGTGGCGGCAAGGCCATGGTGCGCGGCGTGCGTGCGGTCACCGACTTCGACTACGAGTTCCAGCTCGCCGGGATGAACCGCCACCTGATGCCGGACGTGGAGACGGTGTTCCTGACGCCCAGCGACAAGTACCAGTTCATCAGCAGCACCTTCGTGCGCGAGATCGCGGTGCTGGGCGGCGAGGTGCACCAGTTCGTGTCGCCGACGGTGCAGCAAAGGCTGATCGACAAGGTCAAGAGCCTGGGACGGGAATGACGGCGGAGAGCCACTCCGCCAGCTCCCCATTCACCACCTCCGGCCGCTCCATCGTCAGCATGTGCCCGCAGCGCGGCACGATCGCCAGGCGCGCATGCGGCACCAGCGACGCGATCTCGCGCGAGCGCTCCGGCGGCGTCAGCCGGTCGTCTTCCCCGCACATCACCAGCACCGGGCATCGCACGGACGCGAGATGCGGCCGCGCGTCCGGCCGCGCGATCACGGCCCGGTTCTGCCGGATCAACTGCTGCGCCCCCGCGGCCAGCACGAATTCCAGGTAGCTGTCCGCCAGCGCTGGCGCGTTTTCCGGATGGAAGGCAAAGGCGACGTTGGGCGCGATGACGTCGCGCGCGCGACCTTGCGCGAACTTCACGATCGCGGCTTCGCGCAGCGCGATCATCTCGGGGGCGTCCGGGCGGGCGTCGGTGCCCAGCAAGGCCAGGCCGCGCACGCGCTGCGGCGCCTGCCGCGCGCAGGCCATCGCGACCATGCCGCCCATGGAGGTGCCGCACAGGACGAGGTCGCCCGCTTCCTCCTGCAGCAGCAGGGCCGCCATCGCATCGATGCTGTCTGCCCGCATGTGCACGTCGGTCACGCGCGGGCGCCATGCGGCCAGGGCAGGCAGTTGCGCCCGCCACATCGCTTCGTTGCCCGCGAGGCCGGGAATGAGGACCAGGGACGACATGGGTGGCAAAAAGTATTGCTTCGTGGCTTCCTTCCCATTCTGCATCGCGGAAGCGCCGGGATAATGGCGGCATGACCGAGCTGGTGCTGATTCGCCATGGCGAAACCGACATGAACCGGGAGCTGCGCTTCCAGGGGCAGGTGGACGTCGCCCTGAACGCCACCGGCCTCGCGCAGGCGCAGCGGCTGGCCGAGCGCCTGGCGGGCGAGCAGGCGCACGCCGTGTACGTGAGCGACCTGCTGCGCGCGCAGCAGACCGCCAGGCCCATCGCCGGCGGCATGTCGCTGCAGCCGGTGGCCGAGTGCGGCTTGCGCGAGCAGAACTTCGGCCGCGTCGACGGCATGCGCGTGGACGACATCCAGCGCGACCACCCGGACGCGTGGGCCGGCTGGCTGCGCTTCGAGGAAGACTTCGCCATGCCGGAAGGCGAGTCGACGCGCGAGTTCCACGCCCGCGTGATGGAGGCCGTGCAGCGCGTCGTGGCGGCGCACCCGGGCGAGAAGGTCGTGATCGTCACGCACGGCGGCGTGCTGGACATGATCTACCGCACCGCGCGTTCGCTGGGCCTGAATGGTCCGCGCCAGAGCGAGATTCCCAACGCGGGTCTCAATCGCATCCGCGTGCGCGACGGCAGCTACGACATCGTGAGCTGGGCCGACACGCAGCACCTGGCGGGCATGCCGCCGCAGCCGGTCTACGACCAGAAGGCGCTGCTGGACGAGAAGTCCGGCAAGCCGAGCGACGCGTAGAGCGCCTTCGCCTGCCGCCGCAGGCGCTTCGATTCCGGTTGGGTGCGCACCAGGGGCTGCAGGAGGTTCTGCGCCCCGGCCAGCTGCCCGCTTTTCACCAGCGCATCCAGGTGGACCTGCGAGAACAGGTCGCGCTGCGCATGGCTGCCGCCGATCTCCACCAGGCGGGGCAGGGCATGGCCGAGGGCGTCGACGCACGTCTGCCACTCGCCTTGCGCATGCGCGACCAGGCCGCGCGCGGCGGGAACGCACACGCGCTGCCACACGACGGCGTCGCCGCCTTGCTGCCGGCCCGCGTGGTCCTCGATGCCCGCGAGCCAGCCGCGCGCCGCCTCGTGGCGCCCGGCGCGGGCGAGTCCATAGAGGTACTGCAGGTCCAGGAAGGGCAGCACGTGGTCGTGCGCGCGCTGTTGCAGGTGGTCCGCGACGTCGTTCCAGCGATCGCCGACATCGATGCCGGCCAGTTCCGCCCGTGCGAGCAGCGAGACTGCGTTGATCTGGTCCTGGCTGTAGGCCTTGACCTCCGTCCAGACGTGGCGATCGAAGATCGCCAGCACTTCGTCGTGCAGATCCAGCTCCAGCGCGAACAGGGCCTGGTGCCACCAGTTGTGCGTGACCATGAAGGAGTTCAAGCCGGTCCACGTGGGGCTCACGTCCTGGAGGAACGCGTGGCCCTCCGTCAGCCGTCCCTGCGTGAGCATCACGTGGGCGAGCGCATGGTGCGCCCACGGCTCCTTCCGGCGCAGCGCGATCGCCTGGCGCGCGCTCGCTTCCGCCTGCTCCAGGAAGTGGCATTGCTCCCAGGCGAAGGCGAGCATGCCGTGCACGAAGGGCACGTCGGCGGCCGCAGGCAGCGCCTGCAGGGCCACGCGCAGCATGCCGGGCGAGTCGCCGCGGTTGAACAGGTGGTACTGCGCGAGCTTGAGCGCCACGAGGTCGCGCGGATGCTCGCGCACCTGTTCCTCGAGCAACGCGATCGCGCGCGGAACATCGCCGTCCACCCATGCGGCGACTGCCGCGACGAAGCGCTGCTCCCGCGGCGTCGCTTGGCCCGCACGCGCCTTTGCGCGCTGCAGGAACGGGCGCGCATGGTCCGGCGCATCGCCGGTCTCGGCGAACATGTGGAGTGCCGCGCAGCACGCCTGCACGATCGCGGCCGGATCGTCCTGCGCCTGCAGGATGTTGGCGGCGCGCGCCTCGCTTGCCAGGAAGCCTTCGACGAAATCGTTCAGTGCTGCCAGGCTGGCGGGCCCGTCGAGCGTGACCCGATTGCCGAAGGCATCAGTCCACATGGTGGATGGCTTCGGACGGCGGCGCCGGCCAGGGCCGCTGCGGCTCGCGCATCGCCTCGTAGGCGCGCGCGACCTGCAGCACGCCGAGGTCGTCGAAGCGCTTGCCCGCGATCTGCAGGCCGATGGGCAGGCCCTCGCGCGTGTAGCCGCAGTTGATGGACGCGGCCGGCTGCTCCGACATGTTGAAGGGCACGGTGAAGCCGATGTGCTCCAGCGGCCGCATCGGGTCGTTGGTCGGCGAGGGCAGCTCCGCCGCGAAGGCGGGCACCGGCGACACCGGCGAGAGCACGTAGTCGAAGGGCCGGCAGGCGTTGACCGCGGCGACGCGCGTGAGGTGGAACTGGTGGAAGGCGCGGTACACCGCTTCGCCCGCCATGCCCGCCGCGCTGTCCGCCCACTGCTGGATGTAGGGCAGCACCCGGGCCTTGGCCGCCGGCGGCAGCGCGCGCATGTCCACGTGCGAGCGCATGCGCCAGAAGTGGTCCATGCCATCGAGCATGCCTT
>DATAGN010000050.1:0-11765 GCA_036263715.1 Ramlibacter sp. | reverse complement strand
CGCGTGCGTCGAACAGCGGTCCTGCCTCGCGCCATGCCTGCACCAGCGCCAGCTTTTCGACCGTCTGGCCCTTCTTGAGCAGGTCGCGCGTGTGCATGTCCAGGCAATAGGCGCAATTGTTGATCTGGGAGATCCGCAGGTACACCAGTTCCACCAGCACGGGCTCCAGGCCGCACTGCGCGACGTAGCCATACACACCGCCGAGGGCTTTCACTCCCGCGGGAGCGATCTGGTTGTAGTCAAGACGGGGGCTCATGCTGCTCCTTGGTGAATGCCGCAGGCCATTGCGGCGTGGTGAGGATTTCGTCGTGGCAATGCGGGCGCACATCCCACGCCCGGCGGCCGAAGCGGTACGGGCTCGCGCCGTGCCTTCACGGCCGTCTCGCAGGCGCACTGCCAAGCGGGACTCTAGAAGACAGCAGCAGCTTCGGTAAGGCGCTAAAGTACAACGCGCGGTTGCGCACACCGCAACAATCCCGCCTCCGCAAGGAGACGCTGGCACGAAGGGAACTGCTGTGAAGCTCCGTCTTTGGATGCCGTGGCTGCTCGCGCTGTTGCTGGCGGGCCCGCAAGCCGTGCCTGCACAACCGGCTGCAGCCGGTCCCGTGCGCTTCATCGTCACCCTGCCCCCAGGTGGGTCCCTCGATGTGATCGCCCGGCGGCTGGCACCGCACATGGCCGCCTCCTGGGGCCACGTGCCTGCCACGGAGAACAAGGCCGGTGCAGGCGGCACGATCGCCGCCGACTATGTCGCCAGGCCCTCAACCGGCAGCACGCCCTTGCTGGTGACCACCGCCTCGACCTTCACGATCGTGCCGCACTTGTTCCGCCGCCTTCCCTACGATCCAGACAAGGACCTGCGGCCGCTCGTGCAGCTGGGCACCACGCGGTTCGTGCTGCTGGTTCGCAGCGACGACGCGGCCCGCGACCTCAGGGCCTTGCTCGAGCGCGCGCGCGACGCGCGCGAGCCGGTGTCCTTCGGCTCCTTCGGCAACGGCTCGGTCACGCACGTGATCGGCGAAGCCATCAATGCTGCGGCGGGCGTGCGGATGCTGCATGTCCCTTATCGGGGCACCTCGCCTGCGATCACGGATCTGCTGGGTGGCCAGCTGACGGCCGTGATCAGCGACATCGGCACGGCGCAACCGTTCCTGGACGGCCGGCTGCGCGCGCTGGCCGTGACCGGCGGCGCCAGGCTGCCGGCGCTGCCCGACGTGCCCACCTTCGGCGAGCAGGGTCTGGCCAGCCTGGACCCCTACGTCAGCTGGGTGGGCATCTTCGTGCCTGCCTGGGTCCCCGAGCAGACCGCCGCACGTCTGGCCGAGGACCTCTCGCGCCAGCTGCGCTCCGACGAGCTCAAGTCGGAACTGAACGCGCACGGCTACGAGGCCACCGGAACGACGGGCGAGGAGTTCCGTGCGCTGCTGCTGCGCGATCGCCAGCGCTGGGGCAGCGTGATGCGGCAGATCGGCGCCATCCAGGTGAACTGATCCCGCTCGCTGCGGTAGCGGCCGACACCATGGTCTGATGGACTGCGGACACTCCGCCTGTTCTGATGCTTCCCAGCACGGACGAACCCGTGCTTCGGAGGTATTGCCATGAAGATACTCAGAGCACTGTTGATTGCTGCGGCGGCGAGTCTGGCCATGGCCGCAGCGCATGCACAAAGCACGGTCGTGGACGTTCCCGATGAAGCCCCGCCCAGGCTGCGCGTGCTGCCGCCGCTGCCCGGCCCGCTGGAAAAAGGCGTCGCCTACATCCCCTACCAGCTGGAGAACCTGCGCGTGCTGCCGATCGGTGGCGTCGCGGCGAAGGAAATCTCCCCGCGCGTGGGTCACCTGCATCTGCAGCTTGACGGGCTGCCATGGCAATGGGCGGACTACGGCAACAGCAGCACCATCATCCTGATCGGGCTGCCCGCCGGCGAGCACAGGCTGCGCGTCGAGGCCGTCGACCCCGAAGGCCGACCCTACACCGCCGAAACGCTGAACTTCTCCGTCCCCAAGCGGACCCCTTGAATCGTGTAGCCGCTCGCGGGGCCGTCTTCCGTCAGCACGGCGGGGAAGTACGTCCTTGGTCGGAGTCGGGCGTCGCGGCAAGCGCGGACAGTGCAGCTGCCAACCACAGGAACACCTTCATGAGCACCATCGCCGCCAGCCGCCAGCCCTTGCAGTTGCACGCCATGCCGAAACTGCTGCAAGAAGCCCTTGCAGCGCACGGCGGCCACCATCGCTGGCGGCAGTTCAAGGGCATGGCCTCGACCATCCGCACGGGAGGGGAGCTGTGGGCGCTGAAGGGCGCGCCCCTGATTGCAGTCCCGCGTCGCGCAAGCACGGAGTTCGCGCGCCAGTGGACCCAGGTGACCCCTTTCGGCCAGCCCGACTGGACCATGACGTGGACGCCGCGGCACGTGGAGATCACCGCAAAGGATGGAACCATCATTGCGGCGCGCGATGACGGGCGCGACGCATTCGACCGCACTTTTCACGGGCAGTGGGACCCCCTGAACCTGGCGTACTTCAACGGTTATGCCATGTGGACCTACCATGCCGCCCCGTTCGTGTTCGGCGAGCCGGGCTACGTGGCGCGCGAGATCGAGGCGACCTCGCACGAGGGAGCCACCTTGCGCGGTTTGGCCGTGCAGTTCCCGCAGGACGTGCACAGCCACACGCGCGAGCAGCGCTTCTACTTCGACGACGCCGGCCTGCTGCGCCGCCATGACTACACGGTGGACGTGTGGGCCGACACTCCCGCCGCTCATCTCATCTCGGAGTACGTCGAGGTCGAGGGGATGCAATTTCCCAAACGCCGCAGCGTCTTCGGGATCCACCCGGACGGGTCCCTGAACCGCGCCTTCAATCCGGTCACCATCGAGCTGTCCGAGTACACCCTGTTCTGAGTCGCGGGCAGCACCCATGTTTGCGCTTTCCAGCTGTGCGTGACCCGTGGGGAACCGATGAACGAACAACGCGCAGTGCTGGCTGGCGGCTGTTTCTGGGGCATGCAGCACCTGTTGCGTGACCTGCCCGGTGTCGTCGCGACCCGTGTGGGCTACTCCGGGGGCATGCTGGAGCGGCCCACGTACAGGAACCACGGCTACCACGCCGAGGCGGTGGAAATCCTGTTCGACAGCGAGCGCGTCACGTTTCGGCGCATCCTGGAGTTCTTCTTCCAGATCCACGACCCCACCACCCGCAACCGGCAGGAAGAAGATGTCGGCACCAGCTATCGGTCGGCGATCTTCTATACAAGCACAGAGCAACAGCGCATCGCGGTGGAGACCATCGCCGATGTCGAAGCGTCGGGATTGTGGCCAGGCCGCGTGGTCACGCAAGTCGAGCCTGCCGGCCCGTTTTGGGAAGCGGAGCGCGAGCACCAGGATTTCCTCCTGCAGAATCCCGGCGCCTACAGCTGCCATTACGCGCGGCCCCACTGGAGGTTGCCCAGAGCCAGGCCCGCACGCAAGCAGCCATGAAGACCATTCGGGACCTGATGAAGCCGCCCAGCATCGACGGCCGCGTGGAAGCCGTGATCGTGCGTGGCGCACCCCGCGCACCGGCGCGCTCCATCGGGGGCACCGAAGCGATTGCGGGGGTCGGTCTGGCAGACGATCGCCTGGGGTTGCGGGGAGAGGCGGAGCTCTCGACCCGCCAGGTGACGCTGATCCAGGCAGAGCACCTCCCCGTGATTGCGCAATTGGCCCGCAGCGCGTCGGTGGACCCCGTTCGGCTGCGCCGCAACCTGGTGGTCTCTGGCATCAACCTCATCGCGCTGCGCACGGCGCACGTCCGAGTGGGCGAGGCGATCCTGGAGATCGTCGGCCCCTGCCAGCCCTGTTCGCGCATGGAGGAAGAGATCGGTCCGGGTGGATACGCCGCCATGCGCGGGCACGGCGGCATGACAGCGCGCGTGGTGCGCGGTGGATCCATCCGCGTGGGCGATCTCGTGCGGCCGCTCACGGACCCGCCGAGCGGCTGAGAGAACTGCCCTGAGACAATGGTGCATCTTGTGGATCGCACGCGATGCGTCTGGGCATAGCCCAAACCGCGGGCGATTGCCGTTCCCCAGTTCGCACCGCTTGCCGGTGCTGGGCACATGCGAAGCGGCGTCCGCCGCTTTGCGCATCGTGCCGAACACCGCGCGCAATCCTGCTTGCGGCCGGGGGTCGAGAGCGGATATTCGGGGGACGGAGGCCGGCATCTGCCGATCGACCTAGTCGGCGACCATGACTGCGGCGGTGCGCAACGGCCGGCGCCGCCGCTATGGTGAGTGCTTGTCTGCCGCTCAAGCCTCCCCCATCTCCGGGCTGCGCGAGCTGCTCATTCATTCGAACGCAGTGGCGCTGAGCGGATGCCTGCAGGCTGCCGCGCCCGCCCTGGAAAGGTGTCGACCATGCCTGCCCGTGACGTCGTATTCCCGCCCGGTCCTCGGGTGTTGAACGAGAAGAACCGCTACTCCCCGGCTATTCGCTCGAATGGCTTCTTGTTCGTGTCCGGGCAAGCCGGCAACCGCGCCGACGGCTCGCCGGAGCCGCGCCTGGAAGAGCAAGTCCGCTTGGCTTTCCAGAACCTGAACGCGATCCTGGCCGCAGCCGGGTGCACCTTCGAGGACGTGGTGGACGCCACCATCTTCGTCGTCGATGCGGCGAAGTTCGAGACCATCTGGAATGTGGCGGCCGAGTACTGGGGCGCCGCTCCCCACCCGACGCTGACCGGCGTCGGGGTGAGCTGGCTGTACGGCTTCGATTTCGAGATCAAGGTCATTGCGAAGCTCCCTGAAGGCGGAAGCAGGTGCAGCCACTCTGAGTGACGGCGCCGCCGGTGTAGACCGGGTTCATGCATGGAAGATGACCGCGACCGCCTTGCCAGGGCCTCGGGGGATCATCAGAGCAGCCGGGCCTGCTGCGAAAACACCTGCCGCTGCAAACGGTGCAGGCATCGACAGTGCTGCGGCAGCGTGCCCCAGGGAACCGCATGGTGCGTGCAGCTTGGGGGCGCCGCACCGCCGGCGGGCACGTTCAAAAAGCCTCACCGCCCACGATGGGGAATGGCGCTTGCAGTCCAGCCGGGCAGGCGCACGGTAGCCAGAAGTTCTAGGCAGCAGGCATCCCTGCGGCGGATGACCGACAGCAAACGCCGTGGACCAATGCGTCTGTGTCCACCCAAGCCACGGAGCGGCGAATGCGCGCATTGATCCCAGTCCTTCTCATGGCCGCAATGCCCGCCTTGGCCGGCGACCTGGTCTTGACGGCGGATGACAGCGCCGCAGAGATGCGGCTGATGACTTCGGCGTGCGTCAACCCGAGCACGCTGACGATGCTTCGCCACGAGTGGCGTGAGCGCTTCAAGGCTGCGCACGTCACGATCGGCGCGCGCGCGTATGCCGGCTGCTGGATCGACGACGAAGGAGTGGCCGTCATCCTGTTCGAGAACGGCGAGCAGGTGCAGATCGAGCTCGCCGCCTTCAGGAGCGCCGCCATCTAGAGAGTCTCCTCCGGCCGGCCACTGCCCCTCACCGGCCGACTTCGCCCCCGCAGCGCACTGCTGCGGGGGCACTTTTCTGAACTGCGGACGCGAGGCAAGCCCCCACCAGGCACGAACTCGTCGAATCCTGGAGCACCTTCATGAGAATGAGCAAGAGAAGCAGCATCTACCTGGCCGCGCTCGGCGCCGCCGTCTTTGGCGGCCTCGGCTGGGCGATGTTCGCAGCGCCCCTGGCAACCACCGTGGTGGACGCACAGGGCAGCATGAGCGTTCCGGCTGACTACCGCAGCTCCTACGAGTTCCTGGGAACCTGGGCCGTGGCTTCCGACCCGGCCCAGGGTTCCAAGGAATTGCACACCGTCTACGCCTCGCCCGGCACGATGGCCGCATTCCGCTCGAGCGGCAAGTTCCCGCACGATGCCGTCCTGATCAAGGAGGTGTTCGAGGCCCGCACGGAGCCCCTCACCACAGGCGTGGTCAGTCACGCTGAAAAGCTGGCAGGCTGGTTCGTGATGGTGAAGGACGACAAGCAGCGCTTCCCGGACAACAAGCTTTGGGGGGAGGGTTGGGGCTGGGCCTGGTTCGATGTCGCGAACCCGAACCGGACGACATCGACCAACTACAAGACGGACTGCATCGGCTGCCATACGCCGGCGAAGAAGACCGACTGGGTCTTCGTCCAAGGGTACCCGCCGCTTCGCTGAAACCAGTCGTTCCGCGCAAGGGATGCGGTCACCGCGCCCGCAGCACCTGCTGCACTGCCCTGCCCCCGCGCGCGGCGCCCACCGCTCCGCGGCGCGGGATGAGCAACACGGCAAAGAGCGCCCGCACGAGAACGCCAGACGGGCCAGCCACGAAGAAGCGCGTCGTACCTCCCGCGCGCTCCGCTGCGCGCGGTCACCAGGCTGCGCAGCAATACCTTGAACGCGCAGCCGAAGCAACGCCGAGATGAGCGTTCCGGCCCTTGCGCCTGCACCGGCGCCACGACGGGCTCGCCGGCAGCGGGCAGTCGCAGCCGCAACGTCTCGCGCCAGCGTGGGGGCCGGCAAGAAGCAGGGCCTCGCCTGCCCGGCTCACGCGGCGGCGGTCCATCCTTCAGGTGCCGCTTCACCCGCACGAAAGCCCAGTGTCGCAACCGGCCAGGAATGTCATCGTGCAGGTTCGCGAGCGGGCCGGTCACTCGGCGGCCGGGCCGTGATCCTCGCCTGCCTAGCTGCGCATTCCTCCCAGCTTTCCCGTCTCCACCAACGCCCACGGATCCGCCATGTTCGCCGCCTGCCTTGTCGTGACCCCTGCGCTCGCAATCGCCGCGAGCGGCATGGGTGCCGTGCATGCGCCGCCTCTGGCGCTCCGCGGCGGCATGCAGGGGGTCGCGCGCAAGACAGATCTTCCGCTCGCGCTCGCTGCGCGGATCACCGCTCCCTCAGCACGCGAGGTGGAGGTGCCGGCCCGCCTGGCCCTCTGGCAGGGCATCACCATTTCCTCGCTGCCGGACCTCGCCGCGCGGGAGCACTCCAACGGGGCCAGCCACGCACTGGCGTCGCACCTCGCGAGCAGCGAGCCCGTCGAGCGGCAGGGGCAAGCAGCTGGGACTGGAAGGAGGCTTCGATGAGCGGCTTGGCGGCACTGAGGAGCCGACCCATTCGCGCCAGCGACGTCGCACTTTTGCGCGCGTTCGTTCAGGGGCTTTCCCGCGACACCGCATACCAGTGGCTGCTGTCTGGCAGGACGCCCACCGAACCGGAACTGCGTGCGTGGACCTCGATCGACCACGCCCGCGAGCGCGCGGTCGTCGCCGTCACTGCTGCAAGTTCCCATGCACGGCTCGCAGGCGTGGCCCGCTATGTCATGCAGTCGCCAGAAGACACGGAGTTCGCCGTTGTCATTGCAGACGACTGGCAACGCAGGGGGGCGGGTCGCGCGTTGCTGCAGCGACTGCTGGGCCAGGCGCGGGTGCACGGCGTACGGCGCATGACCGGAGTCACGTTGGCCGCGAACACCGCGATGCTTTCGCTCGCGCGCTCACTTGGCTTTGAGGCTGACTGCGAGCACCGCACCTTCACCACCCGGCTCACACTGGATCTGTCGGCGCCGGCCATGGCTCACAAGTACTACCCCGTGAGCTGCGAATTCCATGAAGCGCTGGAAGCGCTCGCATCGACACACCGCCCCGCGCGCATCCGGTATCGCGCCGCCGGGGGCGAGCTGCAAACGCGCAACGCGGTCATCGACGACGTGTTCAGCCGCGAAGGCGCCGAGTACATCGCCATCAGCTCCGGCGAGACCCTGCGCCTCGACGCACTGATCGCAGTGGATGAAGCTGATTTCGCCGGCTGACGAGATGACGTCATCTCGCGCGCTATTGGTGCATGGGCAGGCAACGACAGCGCCATTGTTGCAGCATCTGCAACGGTGTTTTGCGCCTGCGCGCCACCGGCAGGGGCCCGGTGATCCCCATCTAAACACCATCGTGCAATTGTTGATGCACCCAGGCAATGCGATCTTGGGGGTGTGGCGAATCGCACCACATCAACCCGAAAGGAAAGTCCCATGAACCGCTCCCTCACCATCGCCGTCGCCGCGGCGCTGGTCACCCTGGCCGGAGGCGCCTCCGCCGGCACCGCACTCGCAGGCGACATCACCATCGAGACCACCCCCTTCGTCTCCAGCAGGGCGCCCGAAGAGGTTCGCTCCGAACTGACGGCGTTCAAGAAGTCGGGCATCAACCCCTGGTCGCGCGGCTACAACCCGCTTGCCGCCGCGGTCTTCAAGAGCGAGAAGGCACCGGCCCAACTCAAGGCCGAATACATCGCCCATCGCGACGAGGTCGCCGCGCTGAACGGCGAAGACGGCGGCTCGATGTACCTGGCCGACCTCGCTGCAGCCAAGCGGCGTGCGGCGACCATGGCCAACGCTGCACTGAGCAGTCAGCAGTGAGCGCGGTCCCCCTGCTCTCGCAACCACCTTTCCCTTCTTCCCAATCTTCGCCGGGAATGATCCCGGCGCACCGGAACCCATCATGAAACGCCTGATTCTTTCCTCCGCCACCGCCGTGGCCCTGGCCCTTTCGTTCGGCGCCGCGAGCGCCCAATCCATCAAGTTCGACGTTCCGACCAACATCGAGCCGGTCCAGTCCGGCCTCACGCGTGCCGAGGTGATCGCCGACCTGCACATCTGGCGCCTGGCCGGCCTGCACGACCTGAACCGAGGCGAGTACACCGTCGACACGGGCAGCTACCACTATCGGAAGGCGTACGCCACGTACCTGCACCTGCGCCAGTCGCCGCAGTTCGCGGAACTGGTGCGCGAGCTCCAGAGCCGCCCCAACGCCAACGTGGTGGCCCAACCCGTGCAAGCGCCGACCCACGCGGCCAAGTGACGTCGACCCCCCGGCCCGTGCTGCTCGCGCGCGCCGGGGTTGCCGTGGGCACAGCCCACGTCGCAGCGACCTGGATGCCACCGGACCGGACGTCCTCCCGCACGACCAGAGCGGGCGGCGGCGCGGTCCGGTTCGCTGGTGCCCTCTCACGAACCACTCGCACGGTGTGAGCACGTCGCCTACCCAGGATAGGGAATTCTCAAGTACGGGGTGAAGGTCAACCCGGGCGCACGCTGAAGGCAGCAGGCGGTCCGGCGCGAGCCCGGGATCCCGTAACCCTACACGCGCGGGACCCAGGCCCTGGCTCATTCAGGCGGGTCTGCGCTGCCGACCGCCGGCTTGCCGCATCGCCCTGCCCTGCCTGGTCACACGTGCGCCGCGAACCCATCACCGCGTGGCCGCGTGGCCGCCCTCCACTCAGGCGAGCACGTCTTGCTCCAGGGCTGCAGGATCCATGGAGCCCGTCATCAAGGCGACGGTGTCGCTCATGCTGATCTTCCTGGGGTCCACCACCGCTGCGCGCCTGCCGAGTCGAGCGATGTGGATGCGATCGGCCAGCTCGAAGACATGCGGCATGTTGTGGCTCACCAGAATCACCGACAGTCCTCGCTCGCGCACGCGCCGGATAAGCTCCAGCACGCGCTGGCCTTCCCTGAAGCCGAGCGCAGCGGTCGGTTCGTCCATGATCACCACATGGCGCGCAAACGCCGCGGCGCGGGCCACTGCGATGCACTGGCGCTGCCCACCGGAGAGCGTCTCCACCCGCTGCAGCATGGAGCGGATGTCAACGCCCAACGCCTGCATGCGCGCGGCACTCTCCTCGAGCATGCGTCCTTTGTCGATCAGCCCAAGGCGCCCCAGCCAACCTGCACGGCGTGGTTCGCGCCCGAGGAACAGGTTTTCGGCCACCGTCATGGCAGGCGCCAGGGCCAGTTCCTGATAGACCGTCTCGATGCCTGCCCGCCGGGCGTCCATCGGCCGGCGGAACTGCACCGGCGCGCCATCCAGCCAGATCTCGCCGCCATCCACACGCAGGGCACCGGACAAGGCCTTCACGAGCGACGACTTTCCCGCACCGTTGTCTCCGATGACGGCGAGGATCTCACCCGCGCGCAGCTCGATGTCGGCAGCCGACAGCGCCGTGACATGTCCATAGCGCTTCATGAGCCCGCGGGCGCACAGCACGAGCGGCGCCGTCACCGCCGCGCCCTGTAAGACAGCTGGTCGGTTGCGACGGCCAGGATCACGAGGACGCCGGTCACCAGGATCTGGTAAATCGAAGACACCCCCATGAGGATCAGGCCGTTGCGGAACACGCCGATGATGAGGGCTCCGAGCAGTGTGCCGAGCACCAGGCCGCGACCGCCGAACAGGCTGGTTCCGCCCAGCACCACGGCGGTGATCGCATCGAGGTTCTCGGTGTGGCCCGCGTTCGGGTCGCCAACGCCCACCCGGGCGACCGAAAGAAGTGAAGCGATGCCGTAGAACACGCCCGCCAGGACATAGACGGCCAACAGCACGCGTTGCGGCTCGATCCCCGCCAGCCGGGCGGCTTCCGGGCTGTTGCCCACGGCATAGACATGCCGGCCCGCTGCGGTTTCGCGCAGACCGAGCCAGGTCCCCAGGTACAGCACCAGCATCAGCACGACGCCGTGGACGATGTGGGTACCGGCAAGCTCGAACCCGTTGCCCAGTGCAGTCAGGCCCGCCGGTACGCTGGTCACGGTTTCGGAGCGGGAATAGATCTGGGTGGCCGCAAATGCGATGTTCAGGGTGCCGAGTGTCACGATGAACGCAGGCAGCCGAAAGCGCGTGACCAGCACGCCATTGAGCAGCCCGAATCCGGTGGTGACCGCCATTCCGCTGGCGATGGCCAGCGGCGCCGGCAACCCGAAGTCGGCGGCCAGCTTGGTCATGACGATGCTGCCCAGCGCCATCACCATGCCGCAGGAGAGATCGATGCCGGCCGTGAGGATGACCAGCGTCTGCCCGATGGCGATCACACCGACGACCATGACCTGCTGCAGGATCAGGGACAGGTTCTGCGGCGTGAGGAAGCGGTCGCTCTGGGACGAGAAGAAGGCGCACGAGAGCAGCAGCGCCATGACCGGGCCGAGCACCCCAGGGCGCGACCACACCAGATCCAACAGAACCTGGTGCGGCGGCAGCGGGCGCGGCTTGGAGGTGTTCATCCGGCCGCACGATTTTCCGCGTCCCGCCCTGCCGGCGTCAACGCGGGGGGCGGGCGATACCAAAGTCTAAGGCCCGGACCGTAGACCGGCGGCGGCCCGCGTCCTACACTGGCAGCCCCACGGCAGTGGACGTTGTTGGCCCAGGTATTTCGTATCCGTCTTCCAGGAGGAGCATCCGATGCCGCTGCAACACTACCTGCTCGCATGTGCCTTGCTCGCCATTCCCGGCGTTCATGCTGCGAGTCCCGTGATCGGCCTGATCACCAAGACCGACACCAATCCTTACTTCGTCGCGATCCGGGACGGCGCCGCCGCCGAAGCGAAGGCCGCTGGTGCGAAGCTGCTGACCGCGGCGGGCAAGGACGTGCGGGACCATGCCAGCCAGGTCACGGCCGTCGAGAACATGATCGCCGCCGGCGCCAAGACGATCCTCATCACCGCGAGCGACTCACGCGCGATCGTGCCGGTGCTTCGCAAGGCCCGTGAGAAAGGAGTCCTGGTCATCGCACTGGACACGCCCACCGACCCCCCGGACGCCGTCGACGCCCTCTTCGCCACCGACAACTACGAGGCCGGCATGCTCATTGGCGAATATGCCAGGGCGGCCCTCGCGGGACGCAAACCAGTGGTGGCCATGCTGGACCTGGTGCCGGGTCTCTCGGTGGGCACCCAGCGCCACAACGGCTTCTTGCGCGGCTTCGGGGTGCAGGC
>DATAGN010000049.1:0-5114 GCA_036263715.1 Ramlibacter sp. | reverse complement strand
CCTGGAACAACTGGCGAAGTTCTGCGCGATCCTCGCCGGCTTCCTGCTCACCGTCATCACGATCATCACCTGCGCCAGCCTCATCGGGCGCAACACCACCGGCACGACGCTGGTGGGTGACTTCGAGCTGACCGGCGTGGCCGCGGGAGCGGCCATCGCCCTCTTCCTGCCCTGGTGCCAGGTCCGGCGCGGCAACATCATCGTCGACTTCTTCACCGCCAAGGCCAGCGAGCGCACCAACGCAGCGCTGGACCGCCTGGGCGCGCTGCTGCTCGGACTGGCGATGGCGCTGCTCGCCTGGCGCGCCGGCCTCGGCGGCCTGAGCTCCTGGCGCTCGCACTCCACCACCATGATGCTCGGCTTCCCCGAATGGATCGTCTATGCGGCCATGGTGCCGCCGATGATCCTCACCGCCGTCATCGGCCTCGTGCAGGCTGCGCGCGGCTTCGGGCCGGAGGTGACGGAATGAGCCCGCTCGCGCTGACCGGGCTGATCTTCGGTCTCATGCTGCTGCTGATGGCGATCCGCACGCCGATCGCCATCTCCATGTTCCTCGCCGGCTGCGTCGGCTACATCCTGCAGTCGGGACTGGGACCGCTGGAGAGCTTCCTCAACACGCAGGCGTTCGCCCGCTTCGCCAGCTACGACCTGTCGGTGATCCCCCTGTTCATCCTGATGGGGCACTTCGCCACCCAGGGCGGCATCTCCAAGTCGCTGTTCGAGTTCGCCAGCGCGATCATGTCGCGCTTTCGCGGCGGCCTGGCGATGGCGGCCGTGATGGCGTGCGCGGCCTTCGGTGCCATCTGCGGATCGTCCGTGGCCACTGCAGCGACGATCACGTCGGTCGCGCTGCCGGAACTCAAGCGGCACGGCTACTCGGGGCGCCTCGCCACCGGCACGCTGGCCGCGGGGGGCACGCTGGGCATCCTGATCCCGCCTTCGGTGCCACTGGTGATCTACGCCATCCTGGCGGAGCAGAACATCGCCAAGCTGTTCGCCGCGGCCATGATCCCCGGGCTGATCGCGATGGTGGGCTACATGATCGCCATCGCGGTGTACGTGCGCTGGAAGCCGGGGCATGCGCCCGAGCACGAGGAAGCGACGCGCATGACCTGGAACGCACTGGGCGGCGTGCTGCCCATCGCGATCATCTTCATCCTGGTCTTCGGCGGCATCTATGGCGGCCTGTTCACGCCCACGGAGGGTGCGGGCGTCGGCGCCGCGGCCACTTTCGTCGCGGCCCTTGCCAAGGGCGAGATGACCTGGCAGAAGTTCAAGCACTGCTTCTACGCCACCGCCGAAAGCGCCGGCATGATCTTCCTGATCTTCATCGGCGCCGACGTCATGAACGCGGCGCTGGCGCTCACGCAGGTGCCGGCGCAGCTGGCCAGCGTGGTGGGCAGCTGGGGCCTGTCGCCCGTGGCGGTGGTCGCGGCGGTGCTGCTGTTCTACGTCGTGCTGGGCGCGGTGATGGACGAACTGTCGATGATCCTGCTGACCGTCCCCATCTTCTTCCCCATGATCATGGCCCTGGACTTCGGCATGTCCAAGGAGTACACGGCCATCTGGTTCGGCATCATGGTGCTGATGACGGTGGGCTTCGGCCTGCTGGCCCCGCCGGTGGGACTGAACGTCTACGTGGTCAACGGCATGGCGCGCGACATCCCGATCACCGAAAGCTACAAGGGCGTGATGCCCTTCCTGGTGACCGACACGATCCGCACGGTGCTGCTGCTGTTCTTCCCGATGATTTCGCTCTGGCTGGTGAAGTACGTCGGGTAGCTGACTGCCCTCACCCCTGCCCTCTCCCGCAAGCGGGAGAGGGGGTTCGCTGCGGGAAAGCACGGTCGGCGGGCGGCGGGCTCATGCGTTAAGTTCGTATCCTCCCTGGAGAACGACAATGATCCAACGCAGAACCCTCCTGAAGACCGGCGCCGCCGCGGCGATCGGCGGCTCGTCCCTCGCCGGCCTCGCGCAGCAGGCCGTCACCCTGAAGTTCCACACCTTCATGGCGCCGCAATCCAACGTGTGGCTCACCATGCACAAGGCATGGATGGACAAGGTGGAGAAGGACTCGGGCGGCCGCATCAAGTTCGAGGGCTACCCCGCCATGCAGTTGGGCGGCACGCCCGTGCAGCTGTACGACCAGGCGCGCGACGGGGTCGTCGACATCGTCTGGACGCTGCCCGGCAACACCGCCGGCCGCTTCCCCCGCATCGAGGTCTTCGAGCTGCCCTTCATCATGAACAACGCCGAGGCGACCTCCAAGGCGTACTGGGAATACGTGCAGACCGTCGCGCCCGACGAATTCAAGGACACGCAGGTGCTCGCCCTGCACGTGCACGGCCCCGGCATGTTCCACACCAAGGAAAAGCTGGTGAAGAAGGCCGACGACCTGCGCGGCCTCAAGGTGCGCGGCCCCACCCGCCAGATCACCAAGATGCTCGGCTACCTCGGCGCCACGCCGGTCGGCATGCCCCTGCCGCAGATCCCCGATGCGCTGTCCAAGGGCACCATCGACGGCTGCGTGATCCCCTGGGAGGTGGTGCCCTCGGTGAAGGTGCACGAGCTCACCAAGTTCCACAGCGAATTCGATCCCGCGGGCGGCGCGCTCTACACCACGACCTTCGTGATGGCGATGAACCGCAACAAGTACAACTCGCTGGCACCGGACCTGAAGAAGGTGATCGACGCCAACTCCGGCCTGGCCACCTCCGGCTGGCTGGGCAAGGTGCAGCAGGGCAACGACGGCATCGGCCGCAAGTCCGCCGTGGACCAGAAGAACACCATCCACACCATCTCGGCCGCCGACGCGCAGGAATTCAAGCGCAAGGCGCGGCTGGTGGAGGTCGAATGGGCCCAGGACATGGACAAGCGCGGCTTCGACGGCAAGAAGCTGCTCGACACGGCCCGTGCCCTGATCGACAAGCACGGCAAGTCGGCCGCCGCCCCGGCTGCCGGCAAGAAGGCTTAAACTCGAAAGCAGATCCCGCCTCGAGGGCTCCTGCGGGAGCCCTTTCTCGTTGCCGCCCGTGACCGTCCCCTTCCGCAGCCCCATCAAGCATTGCCGCAATTGCGGTGCCGGCGTCGTCTACCGCGTGCCGGACGACGGCGACACGCACCAGCGCGCCGTCTGCCCCGCCTGCGACACGATCCACTACGAGAACCCGCTCAACGTGGTGGGCACGGTGCCCTACTTCGGCGACCGCGTGCTCCTGTGCAAGCGCAACATCGAGCCGCGCTGGGGCAAGTGGACGCTGCCGGCGGGCTTCATGGAGCTGGGCGAGACCACGGCCGAAGGCGCCGCGCGCGAGACGCACGAGGAAGCCGGCGCCCAGATCGAGCTGGAAGGCCTCTTCACCTTGCTGAGCGTGCCGCGCGTGGGGCAGGTGCACCTGTTCTACCTGGCCCGGCTGCTGAGCGAAGTGTTCGATCCGGGCTTCGAAACCATCGAGGCGCGCCTGTTCCGCGAGGACGAGATCCCCTGGGAGGAAATCGCCTTCCGCACGGTCAAGGAAACGCTGGAGCAGTTCTTCGCGGACCGCGCGCGCGGCCGCTTCGGGATGCACACGATCGACGTCGTGTAGCCGCGCTCAGCGCGGCTGCTGCTTGGCCTCTTCGCGCATGCGCTTTTCGTCGCGGTAGCGCACGCACAGCGGGTGGCTGCGCGTTCCCGCCTTGTCGCAGTGCTCGGCCAGGCACAGCTCGCGCGAGAGGAAGACGCGGTCCTTGCACTGGTCCACCGCCGCGTAGTTGGCGT
Organism: Ramlibacter sp.; assembly: GCA_036263715.1. GTDB lineage: Bacteria > Pseudomonadota > Gammaproteobacteria > Burkholderiales > Burkholderiaceae_C > Ramlibacter. The sequence continues at coordinate 1,354 of DATAGN010000049.1, read as the reverse complement.
TGGTGGCGGCGACCTGCGGGGCCGAGGGACGCGGCGCCGGCGGCTCGGGATCGATGCGCGCCGGCGTGACGACGGGTGCACGCGGCGGCGGCACCGGCTCGATCGCCGCGACCGCGGGGGCTGGCTTGGTGGTCCTGGCCGGCTGGCTCGCCGCCGCCTTCTTGGCCGCGGCAGCGGATGCAGCGTTCCTGGCCGCGGACGGCGGTGCGGGCGCCGCCGCTGGTGCAGGCGCTGCGGCAGGTACCACCGCCGCCACGTTGGCGGGTGCGTCCGCCGGTGCCTGGGCCGTGGGGGCGGCCGGGGCCGGGGCCGGAGCGGGTGCGGCGGCGACGACGGCCGCGGGCGCCGCCGCGACGTTGGCGGCGGGATCCTCCGCCTTCTTGCCGCCCATGGTGAGCGCGAGCACGCCGGCCACCGCCAGCGCTCCGATGCCTGCGAGCACTGCCACCGGCAGTTTCTTCTTCGCGGGTGCGGCCGGTGCGGCGCCCTCTGTCCGGGCGGCAGGTTTCGGCGCGGGCGCGGCCGACGGGGCCGGCGTGGCCTTGGCCTCTGCAGGTTCGGCTGCGGACGAAGTCGCAAGGGCAGCGGACGGGGTGACAGCGGCCGACGGCGCCACCGCGGGCTGCGGCAAGGACGGCTCCACCGCCGGGGCCGCAGGTGCGATCGGCGTCGTCGCGGTCGTGCCCCCCATGGTGCCGCCCTGGGCGCCTACGGGCTGCACCAGCGTCCTCGTGTATTCCTCGTCGACCCACTTGTTCGGGCGCAGGTCGGTGCCATCGCCGCCACCGGACGGCCGCGACAGGTCCGTGCGCATGCGCGTGGCGTCGTTGTCCGGGAACTGCGTGGCGGCGAAGACGCTGTTGCCGATCCCGGACTGCGTGCCGCCGACGACCGTCTGGTCGCCGCCGGACAGCTTGCGCAGGCGCCGGCGCGCCAAGTCCGCATAGATGCCGGACGGGAACCTCTCCAGGAAGCCCTGCAGCTCCTCCGGGTCGGTCGCGTCCTTGACGTCCTTCCAGTACACCAGCTCGAGTTCCTGCGTCACCGAGCTCTGGCCACCCACCGAAGGCGTGGTCATGGAGCCCGGCGGCAGGGTACCCGGCGACGTGAGCGGGCGCGAAGCGAGGGGCTCCACGCGCTTGTTCGGGTTGAGCGGCGGCACCACCGTCTGGTCTTCGGCCCGGCGGATCGCCGCCTGCAGCGCCACCGCGAAGTCGCGTGCCGTGGCGAAGCGCTCGTCCTTGTTCTTGGCCAGCGCCCGCGCCACCACGGCGTCGATCGCCGGCGGCAGCTTCGGGTTGATCGAGGTGGGCGCCGGCGGGTTGTGGCCGATGATCTGGTGGATGATGGAGAA
>DATAGN010000048.1:0-5502 GCA_036263715.1 Ramlibacter sp. | reverse complement strand
CTGTCCAGGCCGCGCGCCAGGCCACCGAGTCGGCGCTGCGTGGCCTCGCGGGCCACAAGCCGGCCGCTGCCTTCGTGTTCGACTGCGTGGCCACGCGCCTGCGCCTGGGCCGCGCCTTCGAGGACGAACTGCAGGCCTGTTCGAAGCTGCTGGCGCCTGCAGGCTTCGTCGGATGCAACACCTACGGACAGATCGCGCGCGCCGAAGGCCAGTTCAGCGGTTTCCACAACTGCACGGCCGTCGTCTGCGTCCTGCCGGAGTGAATCCATGCAGCAGCCGCTGCGGCCGCTGATCGACGCGCTGGCGCAGGAAGCCGGCCGCGAGTCGGCCGCTCGGTCGCTTGCTGCCGCCGTGGGAGCGTCGCACCTGCTGCTCTGCGTGCGGGACCCGGAATTGAACGTGACGCTGCCGGCGCCGGGCATGCCGAAAACGATCGCCGCGGGCCCGTCATGGCGCGCACTGCTGCAAGGCCTGGGAGACGAGGCCGAGGTGACCGCAGACGTGGAAGTGCTCGGCGGCCGCTGGGCAGCCCGCGCCGTGGCGCTGCGCGGCTGCGCCTTCGTCCTGCTCGCGGAGCAGCACCCGCCGGACTTTCCAGTGCAGTTTCGCGAGGCGCTGCCCCTGCTCGCCGAAGTGCTGCGCGCGCAGCAGGCCCTGCGCATCGGTGTCGCGGAAGCGGCTGACGCGCGGCAGGCCGCGTTGCGCGCGCACCAGCTGGCGGCGGCGCTGGATGCCGCGAGGGCCTCGGCAGCGGAGCTGAACCGGCAACTTCGCATCGAGCACCAGCACAAGGACGAATTCCTGGCCATGCTCGCGCACGAACTGCGCAACCCGATGGCGCCGGTTCTCACCGGCATCGACATCCTCGGTCGCTTGCCGCCGGGCGACGTCGAGCGGCGGGACCGGCAGCTCCAGATCATGAACCGGCAGATGCAGCAGCTCACCCACCTGGTGGACGACCTGCTGGACGTGTCGCGCGTCAGCCGCGGCCTCATCGAGCTGCGCCGCGAGGTGCCGCGGCTCGACGAGGTGCTGGCCGCTGCGGCGGAGGCGACGCGGCCGCTGGTGGTGAGCCGGCGCCATACGGTGGTGCGCGGGGAGTGGCCGGCCGCGCTTCACGTGAGCGGGGACCGGGTGCGGCTCGTGCAGGTGTTCTCGAACCTGCTGAACAACGCGGCGAAGTACACGGAGCCCGGCGGTCGCATCGAGATCAAAGCGTCACGCGCGGATGGCCACGTGCATGTCAGCATCCGGGACAACGGTGCCGGCATCCCCCCCGAGATGCTGAGCGACATCTTCGAGATGTTCAGGCAAGTCGCCGGGTCCCTCGACCGGGCTCCCGGGGGCCTCGGGATCGGCCTGACGCTGGTGCGCACCCTCGTCGAACTCCATGGGGGGCAGGTGCAGGCGCACAGCGACGGGCCCGGACACGGAAGCGAGTTCATCGTCAGCCTGCCCCTGGTGGAAGCCGACGCCCCGCGGGTCGAGCAGCCGGAGCGATCGCGCGGGGCCGCCGTGTCGCTGCACGTCCTGGTGGTGGACGACAACCTCGATGCGGCCGAAACCCTTGCCGAAGTGCTGCGCATGATGGGCGCCAGGGTGAGCGTCGCGCACGACGGCGCGGAGGCGCTCCACCTCGCAGGCAGCGGCAACCCACCGGATCTCGTGCTGCTGGACATCGGCTTGCCGGGTATCGACGGCTACGAAACCGCGCGCGAGTGGCGCAGGCGCTTCGGCACCGACGCGCGGCTGATCGCCCTCACGGGCTACGGAAGCGAGGAAGACCGCCGTCGCGCGCTGCGCAGCGGCTTCGACGGGCACCTGATCAAGCCGGTGACCGTGGAAGTCATCGAAGGGCTGCTGCACGATGCGGACCGGGAGAACGCGGGCAGCTGACCCACCGAAGCCCGACGAGGTGGCCTAGGCTGCTGCTTCGCCGGGACTCGAAGACAGCAACGCATCCAGATGGGCGACCAGCGCTTCGCAGTCGACAGGCGCCGTGAAGTACCCGTCGGCACCGGAGGCCCTGCTCTTCTCGCGATCCTCGTCGGTGACATATCGGCTCGAGACGTGGACCACAGGCAGGTGCGACGTGCCTGGCTTCTGCCGGATCAGCCGGCAAACTTCCCACCCCAGCAGGTCCGGCAGGTGGATGTCCAGGATCACCGCAGAAACGTACTCGGCAAACTCCAGCGCCTCGGCACCCGACGCTGCCTCCATCGTCTTGAAACCTGCCGCCCGCAAGGCCCGGGCCATGGCATAGCGGGCCGTCGGGTCGTCGTCGACGACCAGGACGCTGAGGAGATTTCGCTGCATTCCGTCCTAGCCTTTCGGCGTCTTGCGCCACTTCGGGGCGGCGGCGGCTTTGGCCGCCTTGCGCTGCGATGCCAGCACTTTGCTCAACACCGCCTCGACCAGTGAACGCATCCCGAGCACCTTCTCGTGCTGCTCGTCCAGCTCCTGCTGCGTCGCCTCGAGCTGCGACACAGCGAGCGCCAGGTCGCTGAGTTTCCGCTCCTCGTCCAGCAGAACCTTGTGGGCCTTCAGCCAGTCTTCCATCGTGGGCGGCGGTGCTGGCGGCATCTTCTTTTCCATGCGCCGAACATTGTAAGACTGTGTGCATGGGAAGCAACCTGGGGACCGTCAGCAAGTCCAAAGAGCATGGACCGACAAGAGCAGAAAACGGCCAGGCTCTGCGTGCTGATCAGCCCCCGGAGCAAGCAGAAGCTCGAAGCCGTGTGCAAGTCGCTGGACACCACCGCGTCGCAGGTTGTTCGACAGCTGATCCGGTTGTACACCGAGAGCGGCGGCTCGGTGCTGGAGCGGCAGGGGAAGCGACGCTGATGCGCCAGCGCAAGAAAAAAGGGTCAGCGGCCTGGAAGCCACTAACCCTTGTGTCTGGTGGTAGGACGTGCAGGATTCGAACCTGCGACCAACGGATTAAAAGTCCGCTGCTCTACCAACTGAGCTAACGTCCCGACCGGTTTTCACTGCCTTGCAGCAGCAAAGCCCGCGATTATAGCTTCACTTTTCTGCCCTCTTTTGGGCTCGCGATCCGATCGAGCACCCAGCCCGCGGCGCACTGGCCGAAGGTGGCAGTGACGCTGACCACCGAGCCGTAGCCGTGGCAATTGAGCGAGCCGTCGCCCTCGATCGCGCACGAGGGATCCGGCGGCGCCACGGCTTCGCGGCTGAAGACGCACGGGATGCCCATCTTCTTGCCGTCCTTGGGCGCCCGGTGGAACTTGCGCAGGCGGTAGCGCAGCTGCGCCAGCAGCGGGTCGTGCGTGGTAGTCGCCAGGTCGTCCACGTCGACCTGGTGCGCCAGGCGCTTGCCGCCGGCGGCGCCGCAGCAGATGAACAGCGCCTTCTGCTCGCGCGCCCAGGCGGCCATCGCCGTCTTGGCCTTCAGCTCGTCGCAAGCATCGATCACCGCATCCACGCCTTCGGGCAGCAGTTGCGGCCAGTTCAAGGGCTCCACGAACTCTTCGACCGCATGCACCGTACAGAGCGGATGGATCTGCGCGATGCGCTCGCGCATCGCGAGCACCTTGGCCTGGCCCAGCGTGCTTTCGAGCGCGTGGACCTGGCGGTTGATGTTCGATTCAGCCACGTGGTCCAGGTCGATCAGCGTCAGCGTGCCCACGCCGCTGCGCGCCAGCGCTTCCGCCGTCCAGGACCCCACGCCACCGATGCCGACCACGGCGACATGCGCGCGGCGAATCGCCGCCGCGCCATCCATGCCGTAGAGGCGTTCCAGCCCGCCGAAGCGGCGCTGCAGGTCGACGGCCTCGTCGAGGTGCGTCATCGCGCCGCGCTCAGCGCAGGCGGGCGAGCCGCTCCCGCGCGGCGACGGCCGCTTCGGACTGCGGATAGGCCTTGACCAGGTCGTCGAGCGTGCGCCGGGCGCTGGCGTTGTCCTTCAGTTCGATCTGGCAGTTGGCGATCGACAGCACCGCCTCCGGCGCGCGCGGATGATCGGGGGCCTGCTGCAGCAGCGCGCGGAAGTTCGCGATGGCGCCGCGGTAGTCGCGGTTGGCGTACTGCGCGTTGCCCAGCCAGAACAGCGCCGTGGCGCGGTAGCCGCTGGACGGGTACTTGGCCACGAACTGCCCGAAGGCCGTCTGCGCCGCGACGAAATCGCCCTTGCGGAAGGCGCCGAGCGCGCCTTCGAACTCGCGCTGCTCGGCGGGGTCGGCGCTGAACTCGCGCCCGTCCACGGTCACCTGCACCGGCTCGAACTTGCGCAGCCGCTCCTCGACGCCCTGCGCGATGTCGCGCTGGCGGCGCTGCACCTCCGACAGGTCACGCGCGAGCTGTTCGTCGGTGCCGCGCAGGCGCGCCAGCTCGGACCGCGTGGCCTCGATCTGGTTCTGCAGTTCCAGCAGGCTGCGGCGCAGCGTGGCGTTCTCGTCGTTCGCACGCCGCAGTTCCTCGGACAGCGCCTGCATCGCGGCCTGCGTGGCCTGGCGCTGCTGCTCCACGCGCTGGCGCAGGTCGAGGATGGCGCGGCGGGCCTCGTCGTCGGAGAACAGTTGCGCGTGCGCCGACGCGGTGAACAGGGACGCGGCGGCAAGCGCCGCGGCAAGCGCGGAACGTTTCATGGCGATCATCGGTAGGCGATTTCGGCGCGCCGGTTGCGCGCCCAGGAAGACTCGTCGCTGCCCGGCATGGCGGGCTTTTCCTTGCCGAAGCTCACGGCTTCCACCTGCGCGTCGCGCACGCCCAGGATGCCGAGCGCGCGGCGCACCGCTTCGGAGCGGCGCTGGCCGAGCGCCAGGTTGTATTCGCGGCCGCCGCGTTCGTCGGTGTGGCCTTCGATCACGACATTGCGGTTCGTGTTCTGGCGCAGGAAGCGCGCATGCGATTCGATCACCGACTGGAACTCCGGCTTGATCACGTAGCTGTCGTAGTCGAAGTAGACGATGCGCGAGACGTTGGCCGGGCCGGCCTGGTTGGCGCTGCCGGTGTCGGCCTGCACGGGCTGCACCTGGCTCTGTGCCGAGCCGCCGCCGGGCACGGCACCGCCACCGCCGGGCGCCACGCCCACGCCACGGCCGGTGCGGTCTTCCACCGGCACGTCGTCGAGCTTCACGCCGCTGGCGCATCCGGCCAGCGCCGCGGCGAGAGCAACAGCCAGGAACACACGCTTGTTCATTCCTCAAACCTCCTGAGATTGCCTTGGGTTCAACGTTGGAAGGGGCCCCAGTCGGGCTCGCGGATGTCGCCGCCCCGTCCGGGCAGCCGCGCCTTGATCTTGCCGTCGAGGGTGGTGGTCATCAACGCTTCGGCCCCGCCCTGGCGGGTGGCATAGATGATGAGCCTGCCGTTCGGGGCGAAGCTCGGGCTTTCGTCGGCAATCGTGTCGGTCACCGACTGCACGTTGCCGGTGGCGAGTTCCATCACCTGCAGCTTGAAGGCGCCACTGATGCGGGAAATGTAGGCGAGCCACCGGCCATCGGGACTGAGGCTTGGCGAAATGTTGTAAGTGCCCGTAAAGGT
>DATAGN010000047.1:0-10018 GCA_036263715.1 Ramlibacter sp. | reverse complement strand
CCGCCCTACGGTGCTGCCCCGTGGCTACCTATCGCCCGTAGGGCGGGGTGAGCGCGCAGCCGAACCCCGCCGCATGCATCGCAGGGTCTCCTCCGCCATCGGCACGACGTTGACCAGCGCAATGGCCGCGGCGGCACCGAGCAGGTACCCCGCCGGCCACGGCTGCTCCTTCAGCCGCAGCGACCAATCCGGCAGCCCCCCGGTGACGATTGCCACTACCTCCTCCCACGCGGCCACCGCCAGCAGCGCCAGCATCACCAGCGGCAGCAGCTCCATGAAGCTGTGCACCATCTGCTCGCCCGGACGCACGTCGCGCAGCGGCACGGTGTAGCGCAGCTCGACGAAGGTCGAGACTTCATGCGTGAGGAACACGGCGAGCACCAGCACCAGCACCGCCGCATTGATCTCCAGCAGCGCCACGGCCACGACCGCCACGCCGCCCTGCGCCAGCAGCGCCCAGTGGAAGACGTTCTCCGGCAACCCGCTCGTGGCCTCGATGCGCGTTCGGCGGTGGCACCACCAGTCGGCCAGGCCGGCGGCGATCCACAGCGGGATCACCACCACGCGGATCAGCAGCTGCGCGGCTTCCTCGACGTTCATCGCGCGAACTGCTCCGTGCCGACGATGCCGATCTTCTGCAGCCCCAGTTGCTGCGCGCTGGTGAGCGCGGCGGCGACCGCCTCGTACTTGGCGCGCGGGTCGGGACGCACGTGGATCTCGGGCGCGTTCGCGTCCGCCGCCGATTCGCGCAGCTTCGCCTCCAGCGCGGCGCGGTCGGCGAGCAGTTCGCCATTCCAGGCGAAGCGCCCACCGGCATCGACGGTCAGTTGCACCACCACCGGCTCCAGCGGCGGCGTGGGTGCGCTGCGCCCGGGCATTTCCAGCGAGACCGCGTTCAGCTGGATCGGGATCGTGATGATCAGCATGACCAGCAGGACCAGCAGCACGTCCACCAGCGGCGTGGTGTTGATGTCCACGATGGGTTCCGGATCGGGCTCGGTGCCGGCGCGGATGTGCATGGCTACCTTTGCGGCGGTTCGGTCAGGAAGCCGATGCGGGCGATGCCTGCCTGCTGCGCCGACAGCACCACGCGCCCGACCGCCTCGTAGTCGGCGCGCACGTCGCCGCGGATGTGCAGCTCGGGTTGCGGCTGCATCACGGCGATCTTCTTGAGCAGTTCGGTCAGCGCCATCGTGTCCGGCAGCCTGGTTTCGAACCACCAGGTGCCGCCCTGCGCGTCCACCGTGACGATCACGTTTTCCTGCTGCGCGTCGCGCTTGACGTTCTGCTCGCGCGGCAGGTTCACGGCGATCGAGCTGTTCACGACCGGGATGGTGATCAGGAAGATGATCAGCAGCACCAGCATCACGTCCACCAGCGGCGTGGTGTTGATCTCGGCGATCAGGGCATCGTCGCCCTCCTGCTGGGACGCATAACGGATCGCCATCAGGCCCCCTTGCCCCCGGTGGCCAGCAGCACGGTGTGCAGGTCCGAGCCGAAGGCGCGCACGCTGTCCATGGCGACCTTGTTGCGCCTCACCAGCCAGTTGTATGCCAGCACCGCCGGCACGGCGACCGCCAGCCCGATGGCCGTCATGATGAGGGCCTCGCCCACCGGCCCTGCGACGCGATCGATCGACGCCTGGCCCGACACGCCGATGCGCACCAGCGCGTTGTAGATGCCCCAGACCGTGCCGAACAGGCCGACGAAGGGAGCCGTGGATCCCACGGTGGCGAGCACGGCCAGGCCTTCCTGCGTGCGGCTGTGCACCGTGCCGACGGCGCGCTCGATGCTTTGCGCCACCCAGGTATTGAGGTCGACCTTGCCGATCAGGCCATCGTGCTTCTGCGTCGCCTCCAGCGCCGATTCGGCGATGAAGCGGTAGGGGCTGCCCGGCTGCAGGGCGTCCGCGCCCTGTCGCACCGAGTCGGCCTTCCAGAAGCTGGCGTTGGCCGCCTTGCCCTGCCCGCCCATCCTCGACTGGGCGATCAGCTTGGAAATGAGCACGTACCAGCTGGCCAGCGACATGATCACCAGGATCACCAGCGTGGCCCGCGAGACCACGTCGCCCTGCGCCCACAAGGCGCCCAGCCCATACGGGTTCGAGGGCGGCGGCGCCTGGATGGCCGGCAGGTTGGATTGGGCGGCCGCCGGCACGGCGGCGACGAGGGAGAGCAGGAGGGCGGTGACGGGTCGATGCATGGGTGCTGGACGCTGGGAGGCCACCATTGTCCTCACAACCCAGATAATGCGCCAATGGACAACCGTTGGCGACCCAGCGTCACCGTGGCCGCCGTGATCGAGCGGGACGGGCGCTTCCTCATGATCGAAGAGGAAACCTCCGAGGGCCTGAAGATCAACAACCCCGCCGGCCACCTGGACCCGGGCGAGACGCCGGCCGAGGGCTGCGCGCGCGAGGCGCTGGAGGAAACCACCTGGCAGTTCACGCCCACGGCGCTGCTGGGGGTCTACATCTCGCGCTTCCAGCGCTCGACCACCGGCGACGACATCACCTACCTGCGCTTCGCGTTCACGGGCGAGCTGGGCGCGCCGGTGCCGGGCCGCACGCTCGATGTCGGCATTGTCCGCACCCTGTGGATGACGCCGGAGGAACTGCGGGCGACGGCGGACCGGCATCGCAGCCCGCTGGTGCTCAAGTGCCTGGAGGACTACCTGGCCGGCGTGCGGCATCCCTTGTCGGCGATGTATTGCGATCCCAGCATCCGCGGCCCGGGGCTGGAGCGGGATCCGCCGGCGGGGGATGGCGAGGGGCGCTGAACGGCTCAGTCCTGGCGTTCATCGAAGGTGAACGCAGAGGGGGCACCACCGCGGAAGCGGTCAATCCGCCTTGATCTGCGCCCGCTTGACGATATCGCTCCAGATCTTCTGCTCGCGCGCGATGAAGGCCGCGTACTCCGCCGTCGGGCCGCCGCCGCCCACGGCGTTGTCGGTGGCAAAGCGCTCGGTCACCGCGCTCGAACGCAGCGCCTTGTGGCTTTCCTCCTGCAGCCGCTTCACCACGTCGGCCGGCGTGCCCGCCGGAACGTGGATGCCGTACCACTGCGAGGTCTCGAAGTTCTTGAACCCCATCTCCTGCACCGTGGGCACGTCGGGCAGGGCCGGAATGCGCTGCTGCGTGCCCACCGCGATCGCCCGCAGCTTGCCCGAGCGGATGTGCGCGCCGAGCGCCGGCATGCCGGCCGACGAGGCCTGCGTGCGCCCCGCCAGCAGGTCCGTCAGCTGCGGCCCGGTGCCGCGGTACGGGATGTGTGTGATGAACATGCCCGTCACCAGCTTCAGGTACTCCATCGCCAGGTGCCCGGCGCTGGCATTGCCGGCGGAGCCGTAATTGAGCCGCCCCGGGTTGGCCTTCACGTGGGCGACGAACTCCTTGAAGTTCTGCGCCGGCACGTCCGGGTGGATGACGAACACGTTGGGCACCTTGGCCAGCAGCGTGACCGGCAGGAAGTCCTTGTTCACGTCGTAGGGCTGGTTCTTCAGCATGTACGGGTTCACCGCCAGCGTGCCCACGTGCGTGAGGATCATGGTGTAGCCGTCGGGCGGCGCCTTCTGCGCCTCCACCATCGCCGTCACGCCGGCGCCGCCCGGCTTGTTCTCCACGAAGACGCTCTGGCCCAGTTGCTTGGTGAGCTCCGCCGCCACGGAGCGGGCCACGATCTCCGAGGTGCCGCCCGGCGCGAAGGGCACCAGGAAGCGGATCGGCTTGGACGGCCATGAGGATTGCGCGCGGGTGGCCGGCAGGGCGACAGCGGCGGCAACGCCCGCGGCGAAGCGGCGGCGGTTCAGCAGGGTCATCACGAATTCCTTGTTGGTCTCTCGCAAGCTTAAGGAGTCGCCTCAAAATTGATAACGGCGCAAACCCCCATCCACCGGGATGACGGCGCCGCTGATGTAGCCCGCACGCGGCGACGCCAGGAAGGCGACCAGGTCCGCCAGTTCCTCCGGCTCCCCATAGCGGCCGACCGGGATCTCGTTCTCCGACTGCCAGGCCCGGTACTCGGGCGTGTAGTTGCGGTAGATCTGCTCGGAGTGGATGCGCCCGGGCGGGATGCTGTTCACCGTGATCCCGTGCTTGCCCACCATGCGCGACAGGCCCTTCGCCCAGCTGTGGATGCCGGCCTTGGCGCAGAAGGCGCCGTTGATGTGCTCGGGCTCGCTCTTGCCGGTGATGTTGATGATGCGGCCCCACTTGCCGGCGATCATCTGGTCGATCAGCGCGTCGGCCAGCTGGCGCGGCCGGTGGAAGTTCAGCGTCATCGCCTCCTGCCACGCCTCCTCGCTGACATGCAGGTCCTTGAAGCTGCGCGAGCCACCCGCGTTGTTCACCAGGATGTCGACGCGGCCCAGCGCCTGCACGGCGGCTTCGGCGAGCTTGCGCGCGGCATCGTCCTCGTACAGGTCGCTGCGTAAGCAGACCGGACGCTCGCCGCCCGCGGCGACGATCTCGCCGGCGAGTTCTTCCAGCTTCTCGACGCGCCGCGCCGAGACGGCCACTCGCACGCCTTCGGCCGCGAGCACCTTGGCGATGGCGCGGCCGATGCCGACGCTGGCGCCGGTGACCAGGGCGGTCTTGCCCTTCAGTTGCAGGTCCATGTCGTCCTTCTTTCTCGGGTTCAGCCGGCGCGGGTCGCGAGCTTGTGCAGCGGCTCGCCCGCGACGAAGCGCTGCAGGTTGTCCAGGAACATGCGCTGCACGCGCGCTGCATTGCCGTCGGACATGCCGGCGCTGTGCGGCGTGGCGATCACGTTCGGCAGCGTCCACAGCGGCGAATCGGGCGGCAGCGGTTCGGTGGCGAACACGTCGAGGAAAGCGCCCGCGAGGCGCCGCGAGCGCAGCGCCTCCACCAGGGCCGGCTCGTCGACGATCTCGCCGCGCGACACGTTCACCAGATGTGCATGTGCCGGCAGGCGCGCCAGCGCCGCGGCATCCACCATGCCGCGCGTTTGCGGCGTGAGCGGGCAGGCCAGCAGCAGCCAGTCGGCCAGGGGCAGCAGCTCGCGCCAGCGATCGGCCGCCACGCTCGTGAAGCCTTCCGCCGGCTGCGTGCCCTGCCGCACCACGGTCACGTGCAGGCCCACGGCCTGCAGCATGCGCGCCAGGTTCTGCGCGATCGGGCCCCAGCCTACGAGCACGGCATGCTGCCCTTCCAGGTCGCGCGGCAGCACGTCGCCGGCCAGCGAAGCCCAGCGCCGCTCGCGCTGCGCGTCCCAAAGCTGCGGCAGGCGGCGGGCGAGCGCCAGCACGCCGGCCAGCGCGGTGTGCGCGACCACCATCGCGTTGGCGCCGGACGACGTGGTCACCTGCACGCCGCGCGCGAGCAGCGCCTGGTAGACCGGCCGGTCGGCGCCGGCGGAGTGGATGTGCACCCAGCGCAGCGCCGGCGACGCCAACAATGCATCGTGGAAGCGCCGTGTCTCCGGCAGCACGCGGTGCTTGGTGGACAGCCCCGTGATGTCGCGCGTGACGAAGCCGATGTCCGCGTCGCCTTCGTCCGGCGTGCACAGCACGTGCGGCAGCTCGCGCAGCACCTGCCGCACCGGCTGCGCCAGGCGAGGCAGCGCCTGGGCAGACACCAGGATGCGCAGCGGCCGGCTGGCGTTCAATCGGCGGTTGCCCCGGATTCCCGCACCACCACCCGCCACTTCTCGAATTCCTTCTGGATGAAGCCGGCGAACTGCTGCGCGCTGCCACCCACCGGGTCGGCACCCTCCTTGATCATCTGCTGCTCCAGCGCGGGCAGCGCCTCGTTGACGGCCTTGTTGATCTCCGCCATCACCGCCGGCGGCGTGCCCTTGGGCGCGAAGAAGCCGAACCAGGAGCCGGCCTCGAAACCGGGGAAGCCGCGCTCGATCACCGTCGGCACGTCGGGCATGGAGCGCGAGCGCCTGGCGCTGGTCACGGCGACGGCGCGCAGCGTGCCCGCGTTGATGTGCTGGATGACCGACGGGATGGTCGCGAACATGAACTGGATGCGGCCGGCCAGCAGGTCCTTCAGCGCCTCGGCGCCCTTGTACGGGATGTGCGTGTACTCGGCGCCCGTGCGCCTGCCCAGCATGTACCCGGACAGGTGCGACGAAGTGCCGATGCCGGTGGAGCCGTAATTCAGCTTGCCGGGGTTCGCCTTCGCGTAAGCCACGAACTCCTCCACCGTCTTCGCCGGCACCGAGGGGTGCACCACCAGCACGTTGGGCACGTCGGCGATCTGCACCACCGGAACCAGGTCGGTCAACGGGTTCACGGCGAGCTTCTTGTACAGCGTGGGGTTCACCGCGATCGGACCCACGGAGTTGACGATGAACGTGTAGCCGTCGGGTGCCGCGCGCGCGGCGAGCTCCGTGCCCAGGTTGCCACCCGCGCCGGGTCGGTTGTCGACCACGAAGGGCTGCTTGAACCGCTCCGACAGCTTCTGGCTGACCGCCCGGGCCAAGATGTCCGTGGTGCCGCCGGCGGTGAAGGCAACGATCACCTTCACCGGCTTGTTCGGGTAGTCGGACTGGGCCCACGCGGTCGGCAGGACGCACGCGGCGGCGAGCGCGACCAGCAGGCGGCGTTGCAGGGAGATCGGGTTCATGCTCATTCCTTGTAGCCGGGGTCCAGGCGATCGAGCTTGCGCAGCAGCGCGGGCCATTCCATCAGCCCGTAGGGGCGGCGCGTGCCCGGTTGGTAGTTGTTCCAGGTTTCTTCCAGCACGTGCTGCGGCACCGGGCGCAGCTTGCTGTTGCACGACATCGCGCCGATCTGCGAGCGGCAGGCCAGCTCGAGCCGGTGCGTCCAGTTGAAGCACTCGCCGGCCGTGCGGCCCACCACCAGCGCGCCGTGGTTGCGCAGGATCAGCGCCTCGCCCGTGCCCAGGTCTCGGATCAGCGATTCCTTTTCGGAGTCGTTCAGCACCACGCCTTCGTACTCGTGGTAGCCCACCTTCAGGAAGCGCATGGCCGTCTGCGTGATCGGCAGCAGCCCGCAATCGAGCGCCGACACCGCCATGGACGCCCAGCTGTGCGTGTGGATGATGCAGCCCACCTCGGGGCGCGCCTCGTGGATCGCGCTGTGGATCACGTAGCCGGCGCGGTTGATGCCGTAGTCGAGTGCACCGAAGTCCGGCTTTGCGAGGATGTTGCCTTCCAGGTCCACCTTGATCAGGCACGACGCCGTGATCTCCTCGTACATCATCCCGTAGGGGTTGATGAGGAAGGCCTCCTCGTCCGGCACCCGCATCGAGATGTGGTTGGCCATCATGTCCGACATGCCGTACAGGTCCACCAGCCGGTAGCAGGCGGCGAGGTCGACGCGCGCCTGCCATTCGGCAGCGGAGCAGCGCTCCTTCATCGACGGGATCTTCAGCACTCCGGGTGTCATCTCCAGCTCCTTCAGTCCGCGCCCAGTGCGATGCGGCTGGGCAGCCTTTTTTCGATGGTGTGTTTGAGCAGCGCCGCGCTACGGTACACCGCGTGCGCGAACTTGCCATAGGGAAGAGTGAGGAAGAGCGCCATCACCACCCCGAGGTGCACCGCCAGCAGCAGCGCCATGGCGCCGGTGTCGCGCAGCGCCAGCAGCGCCAGGCCGGTGGCGCTGGTGAGGAACAGCAGCGCGATGAAGCCGCGGTCCATCGGCCGCTGTTCGACGTCGCCTTCGAGCGGGTGCCGCCGCAGGTTCAGCCACAGCAGCCCGGCCGGTCCGAGCAGCAGGCCGATGCCGCCGACGGTGCCGAGCAGCACCGGCAGGCTGGTGAGCGCATACGGAGCGATCCAGCCAAAGGCGTAGTGGTAGACGGTGGCCACGCTGGTCGAAGCGAAGCACAGCATGAAGCCGTAGAAGGTGAGGTGGTGGAAGCGCCGGCGCAGCAGGGTGAAGCGGTCGCCCTCCTCGTTGCAGCCGTCGCCGTGGCCGCCACCGAGGTAGGTGAGGGCCAGCGCGTTCCTGGTGGCCTCGCCGGCCGCACCTGGCGGCGACGCGCCCGGCCTCACGTCGCGCCAGAAGCGCGAGACCCCCATGCCGAGCGCGAAAACGACAAACAGGAACACCACCCCGAAGACGCCCGCCATCAGGTTGTGCGGGAACACGGCATAGAAGTTGCCGGCCAGCGGTCCGGTCCACAGGGTGCCGTGCATCGCGAGCGCCAGCACGAGGAACAGCGCGAGCCCGAAGGCGGTGGCGAGCGCCACGGTCAGGCCGTTGCGCTGGTAGAGGGCACCGAAACCCGCCGGCCACGCATAGGCCGTGTAGGTCTCGCGGCGCACCTTCGCCATCGCCTGCGGCACCGCGACCGCGAACTCGTGCGGCGGCGCGTACTGGCAGGCGTGCAGGCAGGCGCCGCAGTTGTGGCACAGGTTGGCCAGGAAGTGCACGTCCGCCTTGCCGAAGTCCAGGCGCCGCGTCATCGCCGGGAACACGGCGCAAAAACCTTCGCAGTAGCGGCAGGCATTGCAGATCTGCATCTGCCGGGCCACTTCCGCCTCGTTGGCGGTGAGGCCGTCGGCGCCTGCCTGCCGGATCGTCTCAAGCAGCTGCTGCATGCGCCCTGCCCTCCAGCGCGGCACGGGCCGCTTCAGTCCCGGCAATCCGGCCGAAGGCGGTGCCGATGCTCATGCCGACCCCGGCGGTGTAGCCCTTGCCCAGCACGTTGCCGGCCATCATCTCGCCGGCCACGAACAGGTTCTCGCTTTCCATGCCGCCGAAGTGCACGGCCGCGCGCTCGTTGGTCTTCAGCCCGAGGTAAGTGAAGGTGATGCCCGGGCGCAGCGCGTAGCCCAGGAAGGGCGGCGTGTCGATCGGTCGGGCCCAGTGCGACTTGGCCGGGGTGAGTCCCTCGGTGTGGCAGTCGTCCAGCACCGTGTGGTCGAAACTGCCGACGCGGCAGGCTGCGTTGTAGTCGGCCAGCGTCTTCAGGAAAGCCTCTTGCGGCAGGCCCAGCGCATCGGCGAGCGCGGGCAGCGTGTCGGCGCGCACGCCGGGGAACACCGGCGGCATGAAGCGGCCGACGGCCTTGCTGTCGATGATGCAGTAGCCGATCTGCCCCGGCTGCAGCGCGACGAGGCGGCCCCAGATGGCATAGCGCTTGGGCCAGAAATCCTCGCCCTCGTCGTAGAAGCGAAGTCCTTCGCGGTTGACCATCACGCCCAGCGACACCGCATCCACGCGCGTCACGATGCCACCGTCGTACAGGGGTGCGCGCGCGTCGATGGCGACGCAGTGCGATTGCGAGGGGTCGCCGATGATGTCGGCACCCTGGGCCATCATGTGCTTGAGCAGCACGCCCTGGTTGAAGCGGGTGCCGCGGATCAGGAAGTTGTCGCCCGGCCACTCGCCGCGCTCGTTCTGGCCCCAGGCTTCGCGCAGCCACTCGCGGTTCGACTCGAAGCCGCCGGCGGCCAGCACGCAGGCCCTGGCCTCGATGCGTTCGTCACCAATGAAGGCAGCGACGAAGCGGCCGTCTCGCAGCTCCAGTCGGTCCACCGGGGCCTCGTAGCGAACCTGCACGCCGAGATTTTCCGCGCTGCGGAAGTAGGCGTTGACCAGCGCCTTGCCGCCGCCCATGAAGAAGGCGTTGGTGCGCGACAGGTGCAGGGTGCCGGCCAGGGAAGGCTGGAAGCGCACGCCGTGCTTGCGCATCCAGGGCCGGCAAGTGGACGAATCGCGGATGGTCCGGCGCGCCAGCTTCTCGTCGGTGGCGCCGCCGGTGACCTTCAGCAGGTCCTGCCAGAACTCCTCTTCCGGATAGGCGTCCACCAGCACGTCCTGCGGCGCATCGTGCATGCAGCGCAGGTTGCGGGTGTGCTGCGAATTGCCGCCGCGCCATTCCCTGGGCGCCGACTCCAGCAGCAGCACGCTCGCCCCCGCCTCGCGGGCCATGAGCGCAGCGCAAAGGGCGGCGTTACCGCCGCCGATGACCACAACATCGAACATGGGGGCATTCTCGGGGCTGCTCGGCGGGCCGGGAAGGCTGCGGCGCGCAGGCGGGTATCACGATTCGTGATGTCTGCTGTTCCGGTAGGTTGGG
>DATAGN010000046.1:0-5619 GCA_036263715.1 Ramlibacter sp. | reverse complement strand
CTGCACGGCACGGGCTGGACGACGCTCGCCGATGTGGTGGCGAACACGTATGACTACGTGTCGTTCTCGATCGTGCAGGTGGACGTGGACACGGCGATCTGGATCATCGGCGCGCGGCCGGCGGACTTCACGGCGGCGGATTTCGTCCTGGGCTGAGCTTCAAACCCCCCAGACGATTTCCTTGCCCGCCTTCCGGCAACGCCGCAGCATGTCCAGGAAGGGCACGGCGCGCTGGCGGAGCGACACCTCGCCCAGCGTCGGCGGCACATGGCCCTTGGCCTTGGCTTCCTCCACGGCCACCTTGTGGTCGGCCTCTTCCCTGGCGATCGCGTTCTCCAGCGCGGTCACCGCGCCCGGCATCTCGTCGGGCAGGATGATCCCTTTCGGGCCCGCGTCCTTGCCGATGATCTCCAGCACGCGCCGGCCATTCGGCTCGAGCATGATCAGGTCGCCGGCCGCCTTGGACTTGAACTTGTAGAGCATCCGCCCAGTATCAGCGATAGATGTAGTCGCGGGTGAAGGGATAGGCCGACTGCCCGCCGCGCAGCGTGCCCGTGTTCATGTTGCCATCCGGCCGCGTGGCCAGGAACTGGTGCAGCGAGGTCCAGCCGCGCTCGAAGCACATCGCACAGCCAGCCAGGTAGAGGCGGTACGCGCGCAGCACCGTCCCCGCTCCCTCCACGCCATGCGTCTTCTCCAGCACGGCGCGGGCTTCGTCGAGCTGGTCTTCCAGTGCATCGGACCAGGCCCACAACGTGCGCGCGTAATGCGGGCGCAGGTTTTCGGCGTCGACCAGTTCCAGCCCGCCCACGGCCATCTCGCGCAGGACGCGGCTGGCGTGCAGCAGCTCGCCACCCGGGAAGATGTACTTGCCGATGAACTCGCCCATGCCCGCACCGAGCTTCGCCGATTCGACGCTTCCGGCCGTGATGCCATGGTTCATCACCAATCCGCCAGGCTTGAGCAGCCGGTGGATCTTGCCGAAGTAGGCCGGCATGTTGACCTGGCCCACGTGTTCGAACATGCCGACCGATGCGATCTTGTCGTACGGTGCGTCCTCGGGCAGCTCGCGGTAATCGAGCAGCAGCATCTTCACGCGGCCCTGCAGCCCCTTGTCCTCGATCAGCCGGCTCACGTACGCATGCTGGTTGCGCGAAAGGGTGATGCCGGTTCCCTCCACGCCGTAATGTTCCGCGGCCCACAGCAGCAGGCCGCCCCAGCCCGCGCCGATGTCCAGGAAGCGCTCGCCGGAGCGCAGCATCAGCTTGCGGCAGATGTGGTCCAGCTTCGCCTCCTGCGCCTGCGCCAGCGACATGTCCACGTCGCGGTAGTACGCGCAGGAGTAGACCCGCCGCGGATCCAGCCACAAGGCATAGAAGTCGTCCGAGACGTCGTAGTGGAAGCGGATCTGCTCGGCATCCTTCTGCGGCGTGTGCGACGCGATCGACCGGGCCCGGCGCAGCATCTGCGTCCACCAGCTCGTGTCGCTGGCCACCGGGCTGCCGGGCAGCAGGGATGCGCCCGCGGCCATCACGTCGCGCATCCGGCCTTCGATGCGCATGCGCTGCTCGACATAGTCTTCGCCGATGCGGCCGATCTGCCCGGCCGCCAGCGTGGCGAGCCCCGACCAGTCCTGGAACTCCAGGCGGACGGCGGCGTTCGGGGGACCGACCATGCGGCCTCCCGGCAGGCCCACCGCCACCGTCACGGGCAGCGCGGCCAGTTGGGTCTCGAGCTTGCGCAGGAGGGGTTCCATGCGTGAAATTCTGGGCACCCCGGGCGGTGGTCGTCAACAGCCGCGCTGTAGGACGCAAGCTCATCCTGCACCGGCGGGCGGGGCCTCCCGGTTGCAGCAGGTTTGCTTCAGGCCTAAACTATTTAGGCCCCAGCAAAGGACCCAAGATGGACATGGAAGCGCGCGCGCACAGCGAGCATCCCGAGGCGTTGCGCCTGTGGCTGCGGCTGCTCACCTGCACGCAGATCGTGGAGAAGCAGGTTCGCACCAACCTGCGCGAACGCTTCGAGACGACGCTCCCGCGCTTCGACCTCATGGCGCAACTCGAACGCGCGCCAGAGGGCCTGAAGATGAACGAGCTGTCGCGCCGCATGATGGTCACCGGCGGCAACGTCACCGGCATCACCGACCAGCTGGTGAACGAGGGCTTCGTCGAACGCATCGACGTCGAAGGCGACCGCCGCGCGTATTGCGTGCGCCTCACGGCCAAGGGCCGGAAGTCGTTCAACGACATGGCGCGCCAGCACGAAGGCTGGATCGTCGAGGCCTTCTCCGGCCTCACCGACAAGGAGATCGCCACCCTGCACAAGCTGCTGGGCAAGGTGAAGGAGCACGCCAGCACGCAACGCCAGGAGGCTGCAGCATGAGAGCACCCATCCAGTCCGCCCAGGTCGATCGCTTCGTGCACGACCGCCTGCCGGCCAGGGAGCAATGGCCCGCCCTGCGCTACGACCTGCCGGAGCTGCAGATGCCGCCGCAGGTGAACGTGGTTGCCGAACTCCTGGACCGCGCCGTCGAAAAGGGCTGGGCCGATCGCCCGATGCTGCGCTCGCCGCGCGGCACGCTCACCTATGCGCAGGCGCGCCAGCAGGTGGACCGCTTCTGCCGCGTGCTGGTCGAAGACCTGGGCGTCGTCCCCGGCAACCGCGTGCTCCTGCGGGGCGGCAACTCGGTGGCGATGGCGCTGGCCTGGCTGGCGGTGGTCAAGAGTGGTGCTGTCGCAGTGGCCACGATGCCGCTGCTGCGCGCGCGCGAACTCGGCGACATCATCGACAAGGCGCAGCCGAAGCTGGCGCTGTGCGACGGCAAGTTGTGCGAGGAACTGGAACTCGCGCGCGCGGACCGCCCGGTGCTCCAGACGCTGGAGCGTTTCAACACGCCGGACGACGCACAGTCGCTCGAGGCCCGCGCGGAGCGCAAGCAGGGTGAGTTCAGCGCCTGCCCGACGGCCGCCGACGACATCGCCCTGCTCGCCTTCACCTCGGGGACCACCGGCAAGCCCAAGGCCGCCGTGCACACCCACCGCGACGTGCTGGCCGCCTGCGAGGCCTGGCCGCGCCATGTGCTGCGCGCCTCGCCCGAGGACATCGTGGTGGGCAGCCCGCCGCTGGCGTTCACGTTCGGCCTCGGCGGCCTGCTCGTGTTCCCGATGTGGGCCGGCTGCTCCGTCTATTTCCCGGACGGGCCGTACACGCCCGAGTCGCTGGTGCGCACCATCCGCGACGTGGGCGCGACCATCTGCTACACCGCGCCCACCTTCTACCGGCAGGCGGCGCCCTTCGCCCGCGAGCTCGGCATCGGCAAGCTGCGCATCAGCGTGAGCGCGGGCGAAGGGCTGCCCGATGCCACGCGCCAGCTGTGGAAGGACGCCACCGGCCTCGAGATGCTCGACGGCATCGGCGCCACCGAGATGTTCCACATCTTCATCTCCTCGGCGGGCCAGGAGATCAAGCGCGGCGCGATCGGCAAGGTGGTCCCGGGCTACACCGCCAGGGTCGTGGACGAGAACGGCAACGAAGTCCCGCGTGGCACCATCGGCAAGCTGGCGGTCATCGGCCCCACCGGCTGCAAGTACCTGGAAGACGAGCGCCAGGCCAGCTACGTCAAGGCCGGCTGGAACTATCCCGGCGACGCCTTCCTGCAGGACGAGGACGGCTACTTCGTGTACCAGGCCCGCGCCGACGACATGATCATCACGGCCGGGTACAACGTGGGCGGTCCCGAGGTCGAGGACGCGCTGCTCAAGCACCCTGCCGTGGCGGAATGCGGCGTGATCGGCAAGCCGGATGACGAGCGCGGCATGATCGTCAAGGCGTACTGCGTGCTCAAGCCAGGCCACGCCGCCGACCTGGCGATGATCAGGACGCTGCAGGAGCACGTGAAGGCGACGATCGCGCCGTACAAGTACCCGCGCGAGATCGAGTTCCTGGCCAGCCTGCCGCGCACCGAGACGGGCAAGCTGCAACGCTTCAAGCTGCGGCAGCTCTAGTCAGCGAACCCCGGCGACAGCGGTCCCCTCGCCTGCCACCAGGGCGGGGTAAGGATTCAACGCCTCGCCGCCCCACCACTTCTTCTCCCCGGAAAGCAGCAGCACCGCGAAGTGCAGGTGCGGCGCCGTCGCCGGCGCATTGCCGGTCGCGCCCACGTACGCGATCACCTCGCCGCGCCGCACCTTCTGCCCTTCCTTCAGGCCGTCGGCATAGCCACCGAGGTGGGCGTAGTAGTAGACCAGCTTTCCGGACGCGTCCAGCTGGTACAGCGTGAGCCCGCCACCGCGGTTGCTGGTGATGCGCGCGATCGTGCCGTCGTCGGCGGCGAGCACCGGGCGGCCCCAGGGCGCCATGATGTCGATCGCCTCGTGCGCGCGCCCCCGGCTGCGTTTGTCGTGGAAGGTGTCACGCAGCTGCGAAGCCTTGACACCCTCCACCGGCACCGCCAGGCGCCGGCTGGCGAGCAGCGTCTCCTGCGGCGTCGCGGCCGGCACGGGCACTGCCTTGCCTGGCGCCGGCGCTGCGGGCGCAGCCAGCACCGGCCCGTCGCCCGGCAGCACCAGGCTGCCGCTGGACGCATGCAGCAGCGCCGCGACGGCAAGCAGCAGGAAGAGGACGTTCGGCGGGCCCATGCTGCACGGTAAGCCGCGCACTGCAGAGGCGGCGTGGGAGCGCGGCAGGAAGCCGCGTCAGCTCGTGCGCCGCTGCCTGTCGGACGCCGCTTGCCGCAGCGTTCCCCACGCAAAGGCGCAGGCGATGGCCGCGCTGGCGGCGATCCCGGCCAGCATGGGCACGGGGTTGCCATTGGCGAAGCCGCTGACCAGTGCCATCACGAGGATGCCGCAAGCGAAGTGCAGCGTCCCGCCCAGCGCCGAGGCGGTGCCGGCGATCGCGCCGTGCTCCTCCATCGACAGCACCATGGACGCGGGCACCACGAGACCCAGCGCACCGTACCCGACGAACAGCAGCCCCAGCATCACCGCCAGGCTTTGCACGCCGGCCAGCTGCAGCAGCAGGGCCACCAGCATCAGCAGCGCATACGCCGTCACCGCGACCTTCACCATGCGTGCAAGGCCGAAGCGGGCGCCCCAGCGCCCCGTCATCTGCGACACGCCGATGAAGGATGCGGCGTTCGCCGCGAAGGCGATGCTGTACTGGCGCGGCGTGAGGCCGTAGTGGTCGATGAGGACAAACGAGGAATTCGCGAGATAGGCGAAGAAGCTCGCGATGCCGAAGCCGCCGATGAGCGACAGTCCCAGGAAGTGCGTGTCCTTCATCAGCGCGCCATAGGAGCGCAAGGCGCCCGCGACCGAACTCGCCTGGCGCTCCTCGCGGCTGCGCGTTTCGGGCAGGCTGGTGAAGAGCAGGATCGCCGAGAACACGGCGATGGCTGCGACCGCCCAGAACACGGAGCGCCAGCCGAATGCGTCGATCAGGAAGCTGCCGCTCAAGGGCGCGAGGATCGGCGACACGCTGAACACCAGCATCAGCAGCGACATCAGCCGCGCCGCATCGTTGCCCGTGTGCAGGTCGCGCACGATGGCACGCGGCACCACCATGCCCGCGCAGGCACCGAGCCCCTGCACGAAGCGCATCGCGATGAGCGTTGGAAAG
>DATAGN010000045.1:0-5819 GCA_036263715.1 Ramlibacter sp. | reverse complement strand
ACGCTCGTGAGCGAGGTGGTGCCGCCGGCGGGCAAGAGGATCAAAGAGGAAAAGAAAAAGTGAAACCGATTCAAGTCGGCCTGCTGGGCATCGGCACCGTGGGCAGCGGCGTGTTCAACGTGCTCAAGCGCAACCAGGCGGAGATCAAGCGCCGCGCCGGTCGCGGCATCGAGATCGCCATGGTGGCGGACCTCGACACGGCCCGGGCCGAGGCCGTGGTGGGCGGCAGCGCCCGCGTGGTCAAGGACGCGCGCGAGATCATCGCCAACCCGGACATCGACATCGTCATCGAGCTGATCGGCGGCTACGGCATCGCGCGGCAGCTGGTGATGGAAGCGATCGCGCAGGGCAAGCACGTCGTCACCGCCAACAAGGCGCTGCTGGCCGTGCACGGCACAGAGATCTTCGCGGCCGCGCATGAAAAGGGCGTGATCGTCGCTTTCGAGGCGGCGGTGGCCGGCGGCATCCCGATCATCAAGTCGCTGCGCGAGGGCCTCACCGCCAACCGCATCCAGTGGATCGCCGGCATCATCAACGGCACCACCAACTTCATCCTCTCGGAGATGCGGGACAAGGGCCTGGACTTCGACGTGGTGCTCAAGGAAGCGCAGCGCCTGGGTTACGCCGAAGCCGACCCGACCTTCGACATCGAGGGCGTGGACGCGGCGCACAAGGCCACGATCATGAGCGCCATCGCCGTCGGCGTGCCGGTGCAGTTCGACAAGGCCTACGTCGAGGGCATCACCAAGCTGTCGTCGACCGACATCGAATACGCGGAGCAGCTGGGCTACCGCATCAAGCTGCTGGGCATCACGCGCCGCACCGACAAAGGCATCGAGCTGCGCGTGCACCCGACGCTGGTGCCCGTGAAGCGCCTGATCGCCAACGTGGAAGGCGCGATGAACGCGGTGGTGGTGCAGGGCGATGCCGTCGGCACGACCCTCTACTACGGCAAGGGAGCCGGCAGCGAGCCGACGGCCAGCGCCGTGATCGCCGACCTCGTGGACGTGACGCGCCTGCACACGGTGGACGCGGCGCACCGCGTTCCGCACCTGGCCTTCCAGCCGGACCAGATCAGCGACGAGACCATCCTGCCCATGAGCGAGGTGGTGACCAGCTATTACCTGCGTCTGCGGGTGGCCGACCAGGCCGGCGTGCTGGCGAAGGTGGCGAGCCTGCTGGCCACCGCCGGCATCAGCATCGACGCGATGCTGCAGCGCGAGGCCTCTGCCATCGGTGGCCAGGGCTCGACGCAGACCGACCTGATCCTGCTGACGCACGCGGTGCGCGAAGGCACGATGAACGAAGTGCTGGCGCAGATGCAGGGGCTGGCCACGGTGCTGGCGCCGATCGTGCGCATCCGCAAGGAAGAACTCGCCTGATGCTGTACCTCTCCACCCGCGGCCATCCGGACCGCAAGCACTTCTGCGAGATCCTGCTCGAAGGCCTCGCGCCCGACGGCGGCCTCTACCTGCCGGAAAGCTATCCGCAGGTCGACGCTGCCACGCTCGCGAAGTGGCGCACGCTGCCGTACGCGGAGCTCGCCTTCGAGATCCTGTCGCTCTACATCGACGACATCCCGCCGGCGGACCTGCGCGCGATCTGCCGCAAGACCTATACCGAGCAGGTGTTCGGCAGCAAGGAGATCGTGCCCCTGAAGAGGCTGGAGGACGGTGTCTTCCTTCAGGCCCTGTCCAACGGACCCACGTTGGCCTTCAAGGACATGGCGATGCAGTTGCTGGGCAACCTGTTCGAATACGAACTGGCCCGGCGCGGCGAGGAACTGAACATCCTGGGCGCAACCTCGGGCGACACCGGCAGCGCCGCCGAGTACGCGATGAAGGGCAAGAAGGGCGTGCGCGTCTTCATGACGTCGCCGCAGGGGCGCATGAGCCCGTTCCAGCAGGCGCAGATGTTCAGCCTGCAGGACGCCAACATCCACAACCTGGCGATCGAGGGCGTGTTCGACGATTGCCAGGACATCGTCAAGGCGGTGTCGAACGACCTCGCGTTCAAGCGCAAGTACCGCATCGGCACGGTGAATTCGATCAACTGGGCGCGCCTGGTGGCGCAGGTGGTCTATTACTTCGCCGGGTACTTCCAGGCAACGCGCGCGGAAGGCGAACGCGTGAGCTTCAGCGTGCCCTCGGGCAACTTCGGCAACATCTGCGCCGGCCACGTGGCGCGGGTGATGGGGCTGCCGATCGAGCAGCTGGTGCTCGCGACCAACGAGAACGACGTGCTCGACGAGTTCTTCCGCACGGGCGTGTACCGCGTGCGCGGTAGCAAGGACACCTACGAGACCTCGAGCCCCTCGATGGACATCTCCAAGGCCAGCAACTTCGAGCGCTTCGTGTTCGACCTGCTGGCGCGCGACGGCGCCAAGGTGCGCTACCTCTTCGCGGAGGAGCTCGCGGCGAAAGGGCAGTTCGACCTGTCCGGCGACATCGCCAGGGCTCGCTCGCAGTACGGCTTCGTCTCCGGCCGCAGCACGCACGCCGATCGTGTCGCCACGATCCGGGACACCTTCGAGCGCTTCCACATCACGATCGACACGCACACCGCCGACGGCCTGAAGGTCGCGCGCCGGCACGTGAAGCCGGGCGTGCCGATGATCGTGCTGGAGACGGCGCTGCCGATCAAGTTCGCCGCCACCATCGTGGAGGCGCTGGGGCGCGAGCCCGAGCGCCCGGCGAAGTTCGCCGGCATCGAGGCGCTGCCCAGGCGCGTGACCGTGCTGCCCGCCGATGCGGCGCAGGTCAAGCAGTTCATCGCGAGCCACTGCGCATGAAAGTCGTCGGATTCGCCGGGTATTCGGGCTCCGGCAAGACCCATCTCGTCGAGCGCCTCATTCCGGCGCTGAAGCTGCGCGGCCTGCGCGTGTCGGTGGCCAAGCACGCGCACCACGACTTCGACATCGACCATCCCGGCAAGGACACGCACCGGCACCGCGAGGCCGGCGCCTTCGAGGTGGTGGTCGCCTCCGACCGGCGCCTCGCCCTCATGCGCGAGTTCGAGCAGCCGGCGCGCCTGAGCGTGCACCACCTGCTGGCCGAACTCTACGACGGTGTCGACTGGGTGCTGGTGGAGGGCTTCAAGGAAAGCAGCCTGCTGAAGGTGGAGATCTGGCGTGCCGACGCGGGCAAGCCGGTGCGCTACCCGGATGACGACTTCGTGGCGGCGATTGCCACCGACTCGCCCGACCGGCTGCCCCAGGAGACCCTGAGGCCGGTGCTGGACCTCAACGACGCCGACGCGGTCGCGCAGTGGCTGGTCGACAATGGCCATCGCTTCGAGTACGACCCGGAAAGATACGCGTGAACGCACGCCCGCCGCTGCGCCCCCTCGACGACGCGCTCGCCGCGCTGCTTGCGCAGGCGCAGCCGCTCGCAGGCACCGAGACCGTTTCGACCTTCGATGCGGATGGCCGCGTGCTGGCGGAAGACCTGGTCTCGGCGCTGCAGGTACCGCCGCAGGACAACAGCTCCATGGACGGCTACGCGGTGCGCAGCGCGGAGATCGCCGACGACGGCGGCATTCCGCTGCCCGTGAGCCAGCGCATCCCGGCCGGCGCGGCGCCGCAGCCCTTGCAGCCGGGCACCGCGGCGCGCATCTTCACCGGTGCGCCGGTGCCGCCCGGCGCGGACGCGATCGTGATGCAGGAAGAGACCGAGCCGCTGGACGAGGGCCGCGTGCGCATCATGTGCGTGCCCCGGCCGGGCCAATGGATCCGCCGCAGCGGCGAAGACATCACGCGCGGCAGCACGGTGCTGTCCCGCGGCATGCGCCTCGGACCGGCGGAGCAGGGTCTCGCCGCCAGCATCGGCCGCGATCGCCTGCAGGTGGCACGCCGTCCGCGCGTGGCGCTGTTCTCCACCGGCGACGAACTCGTCATGCCGGGCACTGTGCCGCCGGAGCAGATGAAGCCGGGGGCGATCTACAACTCCAATCGCTTCTTCCTGCGCAGCCTGCTGGCCCGCCTGGGCTGCGTGGTCAACGACCTGGGGATCGTCCCCGACCAGCGCGACGCGACGGTGCAGGCGCTGCGCGAGGCCGCGGGCGGCAACGACCTGATCCTCACCAGCGGCGGGGTGTCGGTGGGCGAGGAAGACCACATCAAGCCGGCCGTCCAGCAGCTCGGCGCGCTGGACCTCTGGCAGATCGCGATCAAACCCGGCAAGCCCTTCGCCTACGGCAAGGTGGCGGATGCGCATTTCATCGGCCTGCCCGGCAACCCGGTTTCGAGCTTCGTCACCTTCCTGCTGCTGGTGCGGCCCTTCCTGCTGAAGCTGCAGGGGGCGACCGCGCTGGCGCCGAAGGAGGTGCGCATCCAGGCGTACTTCGACTGGCCCAAGCCGGACAAGCGCCGCGAGTTCCTGCGCGCCCGCCGCGACACGCATGGCGGGCTGGAACTGTTCCCGAACCAGAGTTCCGGCGTGCTGACCTCCACGGTGTGGGGCGACGGGCTGGTGGACGTGCCGGCGGGCACCACCATTGCGCGAGGCGACCTGGTGCGCTTCCTGCCGCTGTCGGAGCTGCTCGCATGAACGTGAAGATCAAGTACTTCGCGTCCGTGCGCGAGGCGGTGGGGCAAGGCAGCGAGAGCGTGCAGACGCGCGCCGAAACCCTGGGAGTGCTGCGCGACGAACTCATCGCGCGCGGCGAGCCCTACGCCTCGGCGCTGGCGCGTGGCAAGGCGGTGCGCATGGCGGTCGACCAGGTCATGAGCGACGAGGCTGCGGCGCTGCGCGACGGCTGCGAGGTCGCCTTCTTCCCGCCGGTGACCGGGGGCTGAGATGGCGCCGCGCGTTTCGATCCAGGCCGAGGATTTCGACGTTGCCGCGGAGATCGCCGCGCTGCGCCGCGACGACGCCGGCGTGGGCGCGCTGTGCAGCTTCATCGGCACGGTGCGCGACCGCAACGACGGCAGCACCGTCAGCGCCATGGAGCTGGAGCACTATCCCGGCATGACCGAGAAGGCGATCGAGGACATGATCGACGAGGCCTTCCGGCGTTTCGACATCCGCGGCGCCCGAGTGATCCATCGCGTCGGCCCCTTGCAGGTGCAGGACCAGATCGTGCTGGTGGCGGTGAGCTCGGCGCATCGCGGCCAAAGCTTCCAGGCCTGCGAGTTCCTGATGGACTACCTCAAGACGCAGGCGCCGTTCTGGAAAAAGGAACGCACACCGGAAGGCGAGCGCTGGGTCGATGCGCGCGTGGCCGACGACGAGGCGCTGGCGCGCTGGGGCATAGACAGCCGGAACAGCTGACGCTTCTCCCCACCTTGGGTGGCCGTGCCTGTGGCGGGTGGGGGGTCGAGCTCCGGGCTGCTCGCGGGCGACCACCTCGGGACACGAACGCCGTGCCGTCAACGCGACTCGAGCACTCTGGTTTGGCGGGCAACCGCGAATGAGGCCCTGCGCCCGACCCCCCACCCACCACAGGCCTCGCGCAGATGCATCGACGCTCGACGACCGTGCGCGCCACCGCCGTGCCCGGGTTCGGGTGGGTGTCGGCCTCTGTCCGCCGCCCGCACCGAGGAGCGCGACACCACTCGAAGACCGCCGGGTGCGTGCCTGTGGCGCCCGGTTCGTAGCGCGCACGGTCGTCGCGTGGCGCGGCGTGTGATCGAGGACGGTGACCGGTGGGGTGTCGGACGCAGGGCCTCATTCGCGGTTGCCCGCCAAGGCGGCGCGGCACCCGCGTGTTGACGGCAGGGCGGTGGCGTCTTGAGGTGGTCGTCCGCGAGCAGCCCGGAGTCCGGCACCCCACCGGTCGCCGGCCACGGCCACCCAACGTGGAGCGAAAGAAAGCGGCCT
>DATAGN010000044.1:0-4796 GCA_036263715.1 Ramlibacter sp. | reverse complement strand
TCGACGATCGTGGTGGTGCCGTTGCGCAGCTGGTTGAGCGAGCCCAGCAGGTTGCCCAGGTACACGTCGCGTGCGCCGTAGCGCGTGGCGAGGTTCTTGTGCATGTTGGCGTGGTAATCGCGGCTGCCCACCCAGTCGGCGCCGATCGCCCGCAGCTGGAACTCCCAGGTGTGGATGTGCGCATTGACCAGGCCCGGCATGACGATGCGGCCGCGGCCGTCGACCGTCTCGTCGGCCCGTGCCTGCAGGTTGGGCCCCACCGCAGCGATGGTCTCGCCGTCGATCAGGATGTCGGCATCGCTGAAGTCACCGACCGCGGGGTCGACGGAAATCACGCAGGCGTTCTTGATGAGGGTGCGGGTCACGGGTACTCCTTCAGGTGCTGGTCCATTCTTGCCCCGAGGGGCGCGCGTCGCCTATGCGCGTTTTCCCGTCGCGGGAGATCAGTTCCCGGTCGGCCCGACGGCCTTTGCCTGCCGCTTGATCTTGTCCACCTCGCTCGTGATCATGGATCCGAACTGCTCGGGCGTGCCCGTCACGGCATCGGTGCCGAAGGACAGGAACTGCGCCCTCACCTCCGGCTCCGCCATGATCCGGCGGATCTCGCTGTTCAGCCGCGCGACCACGTCGACCGGCATGCCCGCGGGGCCCACCACGCCCTGCCAGGTGGCGAAGCCGAAGCCCGGGTAGCCCGACTCGGCCAGCGTGGGAATCTCGGGAACCACCGCCGACCGCGTGCTGGTCGTCACCGCAATGGGCACCAGCTTGCCCGCCTTGGTCTGCGCCAGCACGTCGGAGATGTTGGCGAACATCACGTGCGCGGTGCCGGCCAGCAGGTCCTGCATGGCCGGTGCGCCGCCCTTGTAGTGCACCGTCAGCCAGTCGAGCCTGGCCACCTGCTTGAACTGTTCACCGGCCAGGTGGATCAGCGTGGTCGGCCCGGGCGAGGCCAGGTTCAGCTTGCCGGGATGCGCGCGCGAGTACGCGACGAGTTCGGCCACGTTCTTCGCCCCGACCGCGGGCGTGGCGACCACGAGGATCGGCACCGTGGCCACCAGGCTCACCGGCGTGAAGTCCCTCACCGGGTCCCAGGGCAGCTTGTCCAGGAAAGCGGGGGCCGCGGCGAAGGAGGTGGCGGCCATCATCAGCGTGTAGCCATCGGGTGCGGCGCGGGCCACCGCTTCGGAAGCGATGTTGCCGCTGGCCCCGGCGCGGTTCTCCACCACCACCTGCTGGCCGAGCGACTGCGACAGGCGCGTGGCGAGCACCCGCGCGGCGAGGTCGGTCGAGCCGCCCGGGGGGAAGCCGACCAGCATGCGGATCGGCCGGTTCGGATAGCCCTGGGCCTGCGCGCCGAGCGAAGCGGCGACCAGCGAGACGGCGCACAGGGCGCGCAAGAAGGTGCGGATCAAGGGGTACTCCTGGTGGTTCAGCCCAGTTCCGGGCCAGCGATGGCGACCATGCGCGCGTCGTCGCCGAATGCGCGGTCGGCGCCCAGCGCCATGCGCGTGTAGCCACGCTCCACGGCGAAGCCGCAGCGCGGCAGCAGGGCTGAAAAGTCGCAATGGCGATCGAGCACGTCCAGCAGCACGGGCGCGTCGATGCGGCGCAAGGCATGCGCCAACAGGGCCTGCGCCGTGGCTGCGTCCTGGGCCACCAGCGGGCCGACCTGGGTCGCCAGCCTGCCGTCGCGCCCGAGCAGGAAGCCTGTCACGCGTCCGTCCGCGCGCGCCACGCAGGCGAAGTCGCGGCAGCGTGCTGCCAGCGCGCGCAGCAGCGGCAGGCGATCGGCGCCGAAGGCCTGCGCGTCGAGCGCAGCGAGCTCTGCCCAGTGCTCGTCCTGCAAGGGCGCCACGCCGTCCTCGCCCGCCGGCAGCCACTGCGATGCCGGTGCGGTGCGGCGCCAGCGTGTGATCGCCCAGCCGTCGTGGAAACCCAGCTGCCGGTAGACCTCGCGGCCCGCCGGCGTCGCATCGAGCATGGGCACCAGCCCGCGTTCGCGCAGTTCGGCGATGCAGCGTTGCAGCAGTTGCGTGGCGAGGCCCCGGCGGCGGTGGCCAGCGCCGACCAGCACCATGCTGATCCAGCCGAAGGGGCGGTAAGGCAGGATGGCGGCGGTGGCGGCGATCTCCCCTTGCGGGGTGCCGACGCGGAAGGCAGCCCCTTCCGAGAGGAAAACATCCCAGTCGGCCTCCACCTGGTTCCAGCCGCATTCGCGTACCAGCGCAAGGGCGTCCGGCAGGTCTGCGGGCGTGAGGGGAGCGATGGCCGGGGACTGCGATGGCATGCGGCTCCAGTGTGCCGCTGCCACGCTCCCCTGCCATCGGGGCAGCTACTAGTCGTCGTCTCCGGCGTCCAGGCCGGGGAACAGCACGTCCGTGAAGCCGAAGCGGCTGAAGTCCCGCACCCGCATCGGGTAGAGCTTGCCCACCAGGTGGTCGCATTCGTGCTGCACCACCCGGGCATGGAATCCTTCGGCCTCCCGTTCGATGGGCCGGCCCTGCGCGTCGAAGCCGCTGTAGCGGATGCGCCGCCAGCGGGGCACCACGCCGCGCAGCCCGCGCACCGACAGGCAGCCTTCCCAACCCTCCTCCTCTTCGTCCGACAGCGGCGTGATCACCGGATTCACCAGCACGGTGCGCGGCACCGGCGGCGCGTCCGGATAGCGCGGGTTGGGCGTGTCGGTGCCGAAGATCACCAGCTGCAGGTCGACACCGATCTGGGGCGCGGCCAGCCCGGCGCCGTTGGCGGCGCGCATCGTGTCCTGCATGTCCGCGATCAGGGTCTTCAGTTCGGGCGTGCCAAAGCCGCGTACGGGCTGCGCCACACGCAGCAGCCGCGGGTCACCCATCTTCAATATTTCTCGCACGGTCATCCAACCAGCATAGCGCGCGGCCGGACGCCTCCTGTTATCTTTGGCACGTGACCGACACCGACTGCCGCCCCTCTCACCGCCTGCTGTCCGCCCCCGCGCGCTGGCTGCTGCTGGCGCTGGCCGGCCTGTGCCTGCTGCTGGCGGCCATCGGCATCGTGTTCCCGATCATGCCCACGGTGCCCTTCCTGATCGTCGCGGCCTGGGCGGCAGCGCGCAGCTCGCCGAGGCTGCACGAGTGGCTGATGACGCATCCGCGCTTCGGCGCCTACCTGCGGGACTGGAACGAGGCCGGCGTGGTGCCGCGCCGCGCCAAATGGCTCAGCACGGCCATGATGGGCGGCAGCGCCGCGTCGATGCCGGTGCTGGTGCCTTCGCACTTCATGGAAGCCGTGTACGTGGCATTTGCCGGCATCGCCGGCGTGCTGGTGTGGCTGTGGCGCCGGCCGGAACAGCGGCCGCAGGACGCCTCCGAAGCGCCGCGCGACTGAATCAGCCGGCCAGCAGCCGGCGCAGCCCGTCTTCGTCCAGCACCGGAACGCCGAGTTCCTGCGCCTTGTCGAGCTTGCTGCCCGCCTCCGCACCGGCGACGACGTAGCTGGTCTTCTTGCTGACGGAACCCGCGACCTTCGCACCCGCGGCTTCCAGCAACTCCTTGGCCTCTTCGCGCGACAGCGTCGGCAGCGTGCCCGTGAGCACCACCGTCATGCCCGTCAGCGGCCTGGGCGCGGCGGCCGCCGAGGGCGGGCCTTCCTCCCAGTGCACGCCGCAGGCGCGCAGCTGTTCGATGACCTCCCGATTGTGCGACTCCTGGAAGAAGGCGTGGATGCTCTCGGCCACCACCGGCCCGACGTCGGGCACCTGCAGCAACTGGTCGAGCGAGGCATCGAGGATGGCATCCAGGTTGCCGAAGTGGCGCGCCAGGTCGCGCGCGGTCGTCTCACCCACGTGCCGGATGCCCAGCCCGTACAGGAAGCGCGGCAAGGTGGTGGACTTGGACTTCTCCAGCGCCGCCAGCAGGTTCTGCGCCGACTTCTCGCCCATGCGCTCGAGTGCCACGAGGTTGGCCAGGCCGAGCCGGTACAGGTCGACGAGGTTGCGGATCACGCCGGCTTCGACCATCTGGTCCACCAGCTTTTCACCGAGTCCTTCGATGTCCAGCGCACGCCGCTGCGCGAAGTGCAGGATGGCGTGCTTGCGCTGCGCGCTGCAGAACAGGCCTCCGGTGCAGCGCCGGTCGACCTCGCCCTCCTCGCGGACCGCCGCGGAGCCGCACACGGGGCAGGTCTGCGGCATCTCGAAAGGCTCGGCGCCGGCGATGCGCTTGTCGGGCACGACCCCCACCACCTCCGGGATGACGTCACCGGCGCGGCGCACGATCACGGTGTCGCCGACGCGCACGTCCTTGCGCCGCGCCTCGTCCTCGTTGTGCAGGGTCGCGTTCGTCACGGTCACGCCGCCGACGAACACCGGGTGCAGGTGCGCCACCGGCGTGAGCTTGCCGGTGCGGCCGACGAAGACGCCGATGCGCTCCACCGTGGTCAGCATCTCCTGCGCCGGGAACTTGTGGGCGACCGCCCAGCGCGGCTCGCGCGTGACGAAGCCCAGCTGCTTTTGCAGGGCGAGCGAATTGACCTTGTAGACGACGCCGTCGATGTCGAAGGGAAGCTTGTCCCTCTCAGCGCCAACGGACTGGTGATAGGCGACGAGCTCCTCGGCGCCGGCAGCGAGCTGCGTGCGTTCGGAGACCGGAAAGCCCCAGGCCTTGAGCGCCTGCAGCACCTCGTAGTGCGTCTGGAATTGCGGGCCGCCCTCGATCTCGCCCCAGCCATAGGCATAGAAGCTCAGGGGCCGCTGGCGCGCGATGGCCGGATCGAGCTGCCGCACCGCGCCGGCGGCGGCGTTGCGCGGGTTGACGAAGGTC
>DATAGN010000043.1:0-24189 GCA_036263715.1 Ramlibacter sp. | reverse complement strand
CGATGAAGAAGCTGGACCAGGCCGCCATCCTGGCCCAGATGGGCGCCGGCCACAACGCGCGCGGCGGGGCCAACGCCAGCAACCCGTTCATGCACCGGACCAGGAGCGTCGACTACGCGATCGTGCTCGAAGGCGAGATCGACATGCTGCTGGACGACTCCGAAGTGCACATGAAGGCCGGTGACATCATGGTGCAGCAGGCCACCAACCACGCCTGGGTCAACCGCTCGAACAAGGTGTGCCGCATCGCGTTCGTGCTGATCGACGGCGTCGACCCGCTCGAGACCGCACAGGAGAATCCATGAAGTTCGGTGTCTTCGACCACGTCGACCGGGGTGACGTGCCCCTCGCCCAGCATTACGAGAACCGCCTGCGGCTGGTGGAGGCGTATGACCGCGAGGGCTTCCACGCGTATCACATCGCCGAGCACCACGCGACGCCGCTGGGCATCGCCTCGGCACCGAGTGTGTTCCTCTCCGCCGCGGTGCAGCGCACCAGGCGCATCCGGCTCGGCACCGCCGTCTACACGCTGCCTCTCGTGAACCCGCTGCGCCTGCTAGAAGAAGTCTGCATGCTGGACCAGATGAGCGGCGGCCGCCTGGAGATGGGCATCGGCCGCGGCAGCTCGCCTTACGAACTGGGCTACTTCGGCGTCGACGCCGAGGCATCCGGGACCCTGTACAAGGAAGGCTACGAGGTGCTGATGCAGGGCCTGCAGAACACGGCGATCAATTTCGAAGGCAAGCACTACAAGTTCAAGGACGTCCCCGTGGTCCTGGAGTGCGTGCAGAAGCCGACGCCGCCGCAGTGGTACGGATTGTCGGCACCGGCGGCCGTGCCCTGGGTCGCGGAGAACGGCATCAACATCGTCTGCAACGGCCCGTCCGCCAACATCCGGCCGGTCACCGACCGCTACCGCGAGATCTGGGCGGGCACGCCGCGCGCATCGCGCGAGCCGCTGCCCCTGCTGGGCATGGTGCGCCACATCGTCGTGGCGGAGTCGCGCGCGGAGGCGCTCGAGGCCGGCAAGCGCGGCTACGACCGCTGGTACGCCAGCCTGCAGCACCTGTGGCGCCTGCATGGCAACCCGATGAAGCACTATCCGCTGCCGGAGGACTTCATGACCGGCGTGAACACGGGCGTGCTGCTCGCAGGGACGCCTGATGAGGTCGCCGAGCGCCTGCAGCGGGAGGTGGAAGGCGCGGGCGTGAACTACGGGCTGGCGCGCTTCGCCTTCGGCAACCTCACGTACGAGGAGTCGCTGCGCTCGGCGACGCTGTTCGCGCAAGAAGTGATGCCGCGATTCCAGCGGGAAGCGAGCGTGGCATGAGCGCCGTCGAGGAGAACGCCATGACGACCCGTCGAACCCTTCTGGGGCTGGCCGCCGCGGCCTGGCTGCCCCTGGCCCACGGCCAGCAGGACTGGCCGGCTCGCACGGTCAGGGTCATCATCCCCAGCGCACCAGGCAGCAGCCCCGACCGGTTCACGCGGCTGATCGCGGAGCGGCTGTCCAAGCAGTGGGGGCAGAGCATCGTGGTGGAGAACAAGCCGGGCGCGAGCACGCGCATCGGTGCGCAGGAAGTCGCGCGCGCCGCGCCCGACGGCTACACGCTGCTCTCCACCTTCGGCACGCACACCATGGCCAAGCTGATGAACCCGGACACGCCGTACGACCCGGTCACCGACTTCAGCCCCATCACGCAATACGCGACCCCCGAGGTCGTGATGCTGGTCCGCGCGGAATCGCCCTACCGGACGCTGAAGGAACTGGCCGCCGGCTACAAGGCCTCGGGCAAGCCGATGCAGTACGGCCACTTCGGCAACGGCTCGAGCTTCCACTTCTACGGCCTGGTGGTCGGCCGCAATGCCGGCATCCCGGTGACGCCCGTGCCGTACAAGGGCGAGGCGCTGCACCTGAACGACCTGCTGGCCGGCCACCTCGAGGTGAGCTTCAACTCGGTGGGCACCGCGCTGCCGCACCTGCGCAGCGGCAAGCTGCGCGCCCTGGCCAACGTGGCCCCGGCCCGCTCGAAGGTGCTCCCCGACGTCCCGACCTTCGCGGAGCTGGGCTACGAAGGCATGGAGCGCGGTGGCTGGTTCGGCTTCCTCGCGCCAGCGGGCACGCCCCCCGCGCTGGTGGAGAAGATCTCGAAAGACATCCAGGCCATCGTCAGCGACCCGGCCATGGCCAGGCTGATGCGCGACCAGGGCATCGAGCCTGTCACGTCCAGCCCGCGCGAGTTCGCGCGACAGATCCCGATCGAGGTGCAGCAGTGGCAGAAGCTGATGCAGGAATTCAAGGTGACGGGCAGCTGAGCTGCCTTCCACATCGTTCTCCAGAACCCGGTTCCTGCCGCGTGTGGCTTGTCTCCTACAGGGCGGAGCGCGCGGCTAGTGGCTAATGCCTGTCTGGCAGGCCAGGCGCCGTCCTGGACCCCACTGTGGTGTGCAACAGCGGCAGCAGCCTGGTGTGGCGAGGTCGCCTGCATGTCTTTCGTGAAGGAGTATCGATGGCTGGTTCAGCGTCTTCCGAGTCGACGAGGTCGATGCGCTGGGGCGCCTTCATCGTCGGCCTCGCCCTCGGTGGGTTCTTCGACGGCATCCTCCTGCACCAGGTGCTGCAGTGGCACCATTTCCTCAGCAATGTGCAGTCGCCCGCGGTGCAGGACATCCGCGTGCAGATCCTTGCGGACGGCCTCTTTCATGTCCTCATGTACTTCGTCGCCGCCGTGGGGCTTGTGAAGCTCTGGCGCGCACGCGAGCAGTGCGCGCAGCCCGGCTCGGGCACGTTGCTTTGGGGCAGCGCGCTCCTGGGTTTTTGCATCTGGCACTTCATCGACGTCGTGGTGGCGCACTGGGTGATCGGCATCCATCGCGTGCGGGTGGACTCGCCCAACCCATTGCTCTGGGACCTGCTGTGGCTCTCCGTCTTCGGCGCCCTTCCACTGCTGCTCGTATGGAAGCTTCTGAGAGGGGGCGGTTCGGGCACGGGCGGGGGCCGCGCGGCCGCCACTCTCGGCGTGGCCGCGTTGCTCGCCGGGCCGATCGCCGCCTGGCCGTCTGGAGACTCCGACCAGGTCGTCGTGCTGTTTGCCCCCGGCGTCAGCAGCACCAGTGCGTTCAATGCCCTGGCGCAGGTCGATGCCCGGGTGTTGTGGGTCGATGGTTCCGGCGGAATGTGGGCCGTGCAGCTGCCGGATCCCGCGCTGGCTCGCTCGCTGTATGGCAAAGGTGCATTGCTCGTGAGCAATTCGTCCCTGCCCCTGGGGTGCTTCGGCTGGACACGCGCGCGTACTTAGCGAACGGCTCGCTCCGCCCGCCGCTTCGTTCGAGGCAATGCCTTCCGGCGCAAACGCCCTACCGATTCATGCCTCTCGCCGTTCCTGGTTGCCGTCCATCCCCAGCAACTTGAGTGCGTTGAGCAGCAGGATCTTCTGCTTGTCGCCGTCGGAAATGTTCAGGGCCTCGATCGAGCGGATGCCCTCGCGGATGAACATCGGTCCTCCTTCCGGGTCGAAGGGGCAGTCGCTCGCGAAGACCACCTTGTCGGCACCGAAGAAGTCGAGCCCGCAGCGAAGTGCTGAATCGGATCCGCCCAGCACCGTGTCCGCGTAGAACATCTTGAAGTACTCGATCGGCTTCTTCGCCATCCGCTTGAGCACGTCTTCGTAGTTCGCGTCGGCGCTGCGGCTGCCCAGCTGCGCCCAGAGCGTCTCGGCCCGTCCACCGAAGTAGGGGATCATCGCGCCACAGTGATGGGTGATCAGGCGCAACTCCGGCAGCTTTTGCAGAAGCCCCGAGAACACCATGCGCGCCATCGCGACGCTGGTCTCGTAAGGCCAGCCCAGCACCTGCCAGATCTCGTACTCCGACTTCTTCTCGGAGGCATAGTCCGCCTGCGATGCAGGGCGGAACGGATGCATCCACACCGGCACCTTGTGGTGCTGGGTGGCCCTTTCGAACACCGGGAAAAAATCCGGGTGGTCCAGCGGACGACCCAGGATGTTCGTCGTTACCTGGATGCCGCGCGCGCCCAGCTTTTCAATGGCGTGGTCCATCTCCTCCAGCGCAGCATCCACGTTGTTCATGGGCAGCGCCGCGACGAAGGCAGGGAACGTATCCGGCCAGCGCTGGACGATTCCTGCCATGCCGTCGTTCGCGATGCGCGCGAAGCCGGGTGAGGCTTGCGCGTCCCCCAGGGCCTCAGGCGGCGGCAGGCCCAGGGTCAGCACCTGCTGCACGCCGGGAAACGCCTTGAGCATCTCCGCACGTGCCTCCAGGTCCCACAGCATGCGCAGGTTCGTCATGCGCTTGACGATGCCCGCATCCTTGCAATGCTGCTTGATGAGTTCCAGGTAGGCGGGAGGAACCACGTGGTTGTAGATATCGATCTTTCGCACTTCGTCTCCTCACCTTGCCCGTTCCTGCGACGGTTCCTCGCGCCAGAATCCCAATGTCTCCTGCGCCGCGCGGTCCGAGTAGCTGAAAAGGACGGATTCGGTCTGCGCCTCGATGCGATACGGCGCCCACGGAGGCACCACCACGATGTCGTTCGCTTCGTAGTCCAGCCGCTGGTCCCCCACGCAGATGGCGCCGGTCCCTTCCGCAACGTTGAAGACCGTGCTCTCCGTGGTTCGGTAGGGGCTCCCCTGGAAGCCGGCGGGCACCCATTGCAGGAAGGCAGACATCGTCGGGAAGGGAGCGCCGCCGGTGGCGGGATTCACGAACTTCAGCTTCGCGCCATGGCAGGGGTCGAGCGCTTGCTGGCGCGCCAGGCGATCCAGGGCCTCGCGGCTGCGCGCATACGGGTAGACAAGCACCGGGTTGTTGGTGCTGCGCAGCGGCTGCACCGGGAACAGGCAGGCACCGAAGGTGGAGGAGGCATCGCCTGCTTGCCGGATCAGCGGATGGCTTTCCTCGGGGTGGTCCTCGCGGAACAGGGCACCGAAGAACTCACCGAACGCAGTGTCCAGCCCGTCCATCCAGATCACGGGTTCGGTGCCCAGGTTGCCGTGGTCGTGCCAGGCCCAGCTCGGGGTGACGACGAAATCGCCACGGCTCATGGGCGTGCGTTCGCCGCCGACGGCGGTGTAGCCGCCCTCGCCGCTGACCATGAAGCGCAGGGCGCTGGGGGAGTGCCGGTGGGACGGCGCGATCTCGCCCGGCAGGATGATCTGCAGACCCGTATAGAGCGTCGGGGTGATGTACGTCGTCCCACGCAAGGCGGGGTTCTCCAGCACCAGCACACGACGTTCCGCTGCGCGCGCGGTGATCAGCCGGGCGGCCTCCTCCAGGCGAGGCAACAGGTCGCGGTAACGCCAGCGGAAGGGCACGCATGACGAGCCGGGAGCCATGCGCTTGGTGCGTTCCCACAAGGGCATGAGGCTCTGTTCGTCGATGCGACGTGAGAACGCCTGCAGCTCGGGGCTGGCGGGAGGCTGCTGCGGGTTGGTGCCCGGGGCGGAGGTTTGCATCTGGGCGCTCCCGCTCACGCTTCGGCGAAGATCGAAACGGCGCCGCCCGTGCCGCGCACCACATCGAGCGTCATCTCGCCGATGCGGTCGAACGCGATGCGCACCTTGTCGCCTTCCCGGATCGGGCCGACACCCGCCGGCGTGCCGCCGGCGATGATGTCGCCGGGGTGCAGTGTCATGATGGCCGATGCCATCTCGATCATTCCGGGGATGTCCAGCACCAGGTCGCGCGTATTCGCGTCCTGCCGCAACTCGCCGTTCACCCACAGCCGTCCCTGCAGCTCCGCCGGATTCTCGATCTCGTCGGCGGTGACGATCCAGGGCCCGACCGGGCAGAAGGTGTCGTAGGCCTTGCGCGCGACCCGTTCTTCCTTGCCGCGAACCACAGCGTCGATCAGGCACGAATAGCCGAACACATGGTCGCGCCAGGCGGATCGGGGGATGTCGCGACCGCCCTTGCCGATGATGATGGCGAGCTCGCATTCGTGGTCGATCCGCCGCGGCCCGATGTTGGGAAGCACGATCGGCTCGCCGGCGCCGCTGAGGGCGGAGGGCGGCTTCAGGAAAAACCCCTGGGTGTTGGCGCGATACTCGCGACCCATCTCGGCGGCGTGGTCGTGGTAGTTCACCGGGTAGGCCACCACCTTCGATGCGGCCGGTACCGGCGTCAGGAGCTTCACACCCGCGAGCGGCACGCCTGCACGCGTTTCCAGCACTTGCAGCAGGCGAGGGCGCAACGCGTCGAATCCTGCGATCAGCTGGTTCATGCCGATCTGGGGCCAGAAGTCGCGGGGCACGCCGACGACATCGGACACGTCGATGACTTCCTCGCCGCGCACCAGCCCGATCTGGTTGTCGTCGTATCGAACGATCTTCATGTCTTCACTGCTCCGCCGTTGCACCGCTGTCGCGAACCACTTTCCTCCAGCGCACGCGTTCCTGCGCCATGAAGGACGACATGGCCGCCGGAGTGCTGCCGATCGGCTCGAAATTGAGCTCGCGCAGCCGGTTGGCGACGTCGGGCTCTTTCAGCGCTTCGGCAATCGCGCCGGAGAACTGGTTGACGATCGCAGGAGGAGTGCCCGGCGGCGCCGCGATGCCCAGCCAGATCACGGACAGGAATCCCGGCAGCACCTCCGTCATCGCGGGAGTCTCCGGCAGGACGGTGCTGCGCTTCTCGCTGGCCACCGCCAGCACGCGCAGCTTGCCGGAGCGAATGTGGGGCAGCGCCAGTCCAATGTCCGCGAACATGATGTCCACGCGGCCGCCCAGGAGTTCCAGGACCGCCTGGCTGGTGCCCTTGTAGGGGATGTGTGCGACCTTGACCCCCGCCATCGTCTTGAACATCTCCGCTGCCAGGTGCGGCGTGCTGCCGCTTCCGGACGACGCGTAGTTCAGCTTGTCGGGGTTGGCCTTCGCGTAGGCGATCAACTGCTGCACGTTCTCCGCAGGCACGCTGGGATTCACCACCAGCACGTTGTAAGTCGAGACGACGAGTGACACCGGCACCAGCGTGTCCGGGTCGTAGGAGAGCTTGGGAAACAGGCTCTTGTTGATGACCAAGGACGGCGGTGGAGCGGACAGGAGCGTGTAACCGTCGGGCGCCGACTTGGCCACCGCCTCGGCACCGATGTTGTGGGATGCGCCTGCACGGTTCTCGACGATCACCGGCTGGCCCCATCTGGTGCGGAGCTTTTCAGCCAGCAGACGCGTGACCGTATCGAACGCGGCTCCCGTGGCGACCGGGACGATCAGCTTGATGGGCTTGTTCGGATAGTCCTGCGCGTGCGCAGACACCGAAAGCCCGACCCCGAGGGCCAGGACCATCCTGGCGAATTTGTTGACGATCATGTCTCTGACTTTCATGTTTGTGCGGTAGACCACCTTAGAGGAACAAGTAGTCGTCCTTGTTCACTTCCCGAGTTTCTTTCCAATAGTCGACGGTGGGCAGCGGCCAGTTCTGGGTCAAGCGACCACTGGAGTTCTTGTACCAGCTGTTCACCGTCGAAGCGCCATACACCACCGTGGCGCTGGCCGCGTCGATGCGTTCGCTGAAGCGGTCCAACACCTCCTGGCGAACTTCCATGGCACGCTTGCTGGATTCCAGCAGCAGCCGGATGCACTCCACGATGTACATCCCCCCGGCTTCGGACAGCAGCACCAGGCTGGCGTTGCCGTTGATGTTCGTATTCGGCCCGTACAGGCAGAACAGGTTGGGAAAGTTGGGTACGGTGATGCCGTAGTAAGCGCGGGCATCGTCGCCGTGCCACTGGTCCTGCAGCTTCACGCCGCCGCGGCCGGTGAGCGGCAGGGTCGACAGGAAATCGGCCGCCTTGAAACCCGTGCCGAAGATGATGACGTCCAATGGGTGCTGCTCGCCGTCAGCAGTCACGATCCCCGCTGCGTTCGCCCTGGTGATCCTTTCGGTCACCACCTTCACGTTCGGCTTCTTCAAGGTGGCGAACCAGTTGCCGTCGTCCGACGCGCACCGCTTGGCGAAAGGCGGATAGTCCGGCGTCATCTTCGCCAGCAGATCGGGCCTGTCCGCCAGTTGCTTCTCGAGGTGCGTCATCATGAGCTGGCGCAGCTCCTCGTTCTTGCGGGACGTGGAGACCGGATGTTTCCAGTCGGGATCCACCTCCGTATAGGCGCGCCGGCACATGCCGACCCACATGCGATAGACCCTGACCCACCGGTGGTAGTCGGCCACGTTGGCGAAGAGCCAGCGACTGCCTTCCTTCAAGGGGCTGTTGTAGCCGGGAGTGAATCGGACCCATGGCGGCGTCCTCTGGAACACGGTCACTTCGCCCGCGACCTCGGCGATCTTCTGGATCGCCTGGAATGCGCTTGCGCCTGTGCCGATCACGCCGACGCGCTTGCCGGCAAGGTCCACATCGTGGTTCCAGCGCGCGGTGTGCCACGACTCGCCCCGGAACGCCTCGATGTCCTGAATGGCGGGGTAGTTGGGTCGATTGAGCTGGCCGACGGCGCTGACGAGGGCCTGCACGCGAAGTTGTTCGCTGCTGCCATCAGGCTTCCTGAGGGTGAGCTTCCAGCTGCCATCGCTTTCGTCGTATTCGCCAGCCACCACTTCGGTGTTGTAGCGGATGTGCTCCTGCAGGGCGAACTTCTCGGCGCTGCTCTGGAGATACGCCAGGACGGCTGCGCGGCTTGCGTATTCCTCTTTCCAGTACGGGTTCTGGTTGAAGGAGTAGCTGTAGTTGAAGTTGCTGGTATCGAGGTGGCAGCCCGGGTAGTCGTTCTCCGACCACACGCCACCGACATCGCGATTCCTCTCCAGGATGACGAAAGGGATGCCGGCCTGCTTCAGCCGGTATGCGGCGCCCACGCCAGAGAGTCCGGCGCCGATGATCGCCACGGTGAATTCCCTGTCTGGAGCAAGTTTCGACTTGTCCCAACGAGGTGCTTCCATGTACTCGGGCAGCCCCAATTCGTGCAGAAGCAAGCTGAAGTAATCGTCCGGAAACGGTCCGATCATGTACTCCATGATTTGCCGGATCTGCGCCCTTTCCAGAGGCGGTTTGCCTTCATGGACGCCCTTGCGCAAGTCCTGCAAGACGTCGAACGCGAGTTCGCGCGCCTTCTCCTGCGCACTCGGCGAAAGGCCGCCTTGCGGCTGGAAGCCCGCGGCAGTCTCGATGTAGTTCGGACGGAAT
Organism: Ramlibacter sp.; assembly: GCA_036263715.1. Taxonomy (GTDB): domain Bacteria; phylum Pseudomonadota; class Gammaproteobacteria; order Burkholderiales; family Burkholderiaceae_C; genus Ramlibacter. Next base: position 15,038 of record DATAGN010000043.1, on the reverse strand, counting down.
TCTTCCCTGAGCAGGGTCAGGTCTCGGGTGGCGTGCGCCAGGGTGCCCAGGAGGCTCGGGAGATGGGCGTCCTTGAGGAACCCCCTGAGCTTTGACTCGTCAAGATCATGCAAAAACACCCGCGTAGAGGCTGGACCGCCTCTGTCAACTCTCATCTTTCTTGCTCCTGCTTACTGTTGCGGCTCCCGAAGCGCGTCGTCGGCGTGAGTTCGACGTTGTGCACCCGTTCAATGGACTCTATGCGCGGATGGTGAACTGTCAACGAAGAACTCTTGACAATTTAGACCTTAAGTCGGTGGTGATTTCCCGGGTGTTGGCAGCGGGACCCGGGTGAGTGCCTCAGGCAGAACGACAGCGAAGTGATGAATCGCAGGGTGCCGCTCGATTCAGCACCAGCGCCCGAACCGCCGGAGCAGCCTTGGGCCCCTGATGCTGCTGGCCAGGTGAACACGGGCCTCGGAACTCGAGGCCTCCTCGTTTGCTTCGTCCTGCAGCCAGGACGAAGCGATCATCCCTTCGCGTAGAAGCGTGCGCACTGCGGCGCCATGGCTGCCCACGAGCCGATGCGCGAAGGGCTTTGCAGCGTCCCCGTGAGTTGCGTTTCGGTGCCGTCAGCGGCCCGCAGGGCTCCCGTGAGCTTGCTGCCACTCACCTGCCCGGTGAAGGTGCGCGTCACGCCCTTGGCGTCGTGGAAGTCGAAGCGCAGCTCGTCGCCGCGCAAGCTGGCGCCGATCAGGGTCTGCCGCGCGCCGCCCCAGGCGATCTCGCCCCCGAGCTTCTGGAAGTTCTGCGCCAGGCGCACGCGCGTATTCTGGCCGCGCGAGTCACGCAGCGACCAGACACCGGCCACGCGGGCCGGCACGATCCACAGGTGCGCCTTGCGGAACTCTTCCTCCGCCGTCTCGTCCGGCAACCAGTCGCCCATGTTGAACTGGTGCGTCGTCACCCGCGTGCCCGGACGCATCGCCAGGATGCGGTGCCGCACGCACAGGTTCAGCTCCGGCAGCAGGTACATGGTCAGCACCGTGGCCTTGCTGAAGTCTTCCTTGAAGATGTCGCCCTGGATGATCCGGGTCTTGGCCTGGGCGTTTTCCACCTGCACCATGCAGTTGGCCAGCTTCACCATCTCCGGGTTGTATTCGATGCCGAGCGAATTGGCGCCCAGCTTGCCGGCGGCGATGGCGATCTTCCCGTCGCCCGCGCCGAGGTCGATGACCGTGTCCTGCGGCGTCACCTTGGCCATGGTCAGCATGCGGCTGACGATCGAGTCGGGGGTGGGCACCCAAACGACGTCCTTGCCCGACTGGCCCACCGACGGCTTGTAGCTGCGCTCGCAGTCCTCGCGGGAGGCAGGTTGCTGCGCAGCGGCGAGGCCGGCGAAACACAGCGCCGAGAGCGCGAGGGCCAGGCGAGCCGTGCTACGGCGCAGGTTGGATGCGTGTTGTTTGTTCATGGGGGGGCGGGCGTGCGGTGAAGATGAAGGAAGGACGTGAGGAATTCTGCCGCATTGCGGCGGCGCCCGTCTCTGTCCGATCGCAGGCCCGCCCGCCGTGTGCCCCGCGACCGTAATCGCCCTGCTGAGAGCCGGCCGCGAACGCGCTACTTCATCTCCCCGGGCCCGTACCCCTCACCGGGCACCTTGTATTCCTCCCGCGGCGGGCCGAAGATGTCCATCACCTTCACGCCATTGGGTCCTGCGACCATCGTATGGTCCATGTTGCCGGGCGTGTACCAGAAGTCGCCCGCGCGTACGGCGAACTCCACGCCGTCCTGGATGCGCACCGCGTCGCCTTCCAGGCAGAGGCCCCACTGCTCCTCGGGGTGGTGGTGGACCTTGCCGGCCTTGTTCGGCTCGAGTTCGACCAGCGAAAGCATGATCTTCTCGCCAAAGAACACGCGCGTTCTCACGCCTTCCACGAGGTTGCGGACGACGCCGCGCTCCTTCTCGTTCAGGTTGAACAGGTACTTCTCGCGGGTGGCGGCGCTATCCGCCGCAGCATTCGTGTTCATTTCTGGCTCCAGGGGTTGCGCTTCCACAGGTCCGCGAGTTCGCGGTAGTTGTCGGTGAGGAATCGGTCGTACGGCGCCTGCGCCATGTACTTCAGCGGAATCTTGTCGCCAGCCGCCTTGATGTATTCGGGATCCTGTGCGGCCGCCTCGAACGCCCTCACAAGCGTGGCGAGCACGTCCCTGGGGATGCCGCGCGGCGCGGCAAAGCCGCCGGCGGAGTAGTAGGTGATGGGGTATCCGGCCGACGCAGCCGTGGGCGCGCCGGGCAGCAGCGGGTCGGGTGCGTCCCCGAACACCGCCAGGACCCGCATCTTTCCTGACGCAGCCAGCGGCGCGGCTTCGGTGTTGTTCAACACACCGGCCGCCGCGGTGTTGGAGAGGATCGCCTCCATCACCTTGGCACCGCCGTTGAAGGCCACCGTGTTGAACTCGGCGCCGGCCGCGCGCACGAACTGCATCTGCGCCAGGTGCGCAGGATGGCCGTAGCCCGGGATCGCGAAGGCCACGGCGCCCTTGTTCCTGCGGCCGGCGTCCACGAGGTCCTTCAGTGTCTTGTACGGGCTATCGCCGGCGGTCGCGACCACGATGGTGGTGGAGCTCTGCATGATCAGCGGCTCGAAGTCCTCGGCCTTGTATTTCGCCGTGCCTTCGAGGATGGGCGAGTAGGCGCTGGGGAAATTGATCGCGCCCACCGTGTAGCCGTCCGGAGCGGCCTTGGCGATCATGTCGTAGCCGATGACGCCGCCTGCACCGGGACGGTTCACCATCACGACGGGTTGCCCCAGGTGCTTTTGCAGGTGCGGCTGCAGGAGGCGCGCGCGTATGTCCGTGTCTCCCCCGGGGGCGAACGGAATGATCAGGCTCACCGGCCGGGAGGGAAAGCGCTGTGCGAACACGCTGGCGCTGACCAGCGGCCCCAAGGCCGCGACGGCACCCCCCAGGCGCAGGATGCGCCGACGGTCTGCTTTCATGGTGTCTCCTTCACGTGGAATGAATGGGATGCTTGCGGTCGACACCAGGCTCGTGCAGGCCCGACATCTGCTGGATCAGGAGTCCGACGGCGGACCAGTCGAGGCCCGCCATGCCGTCGGCGACCATGCGCGCGAACAGCGGCTCGGCCGCCTCGGTGGCAGGCGCGTGCACGCCGAGCGATCTTTCCAGCTCCAGTGCGAGCCGCAGGTCTTTCAGGAGCAGGTCGGCCCGGAAGCCTGGCGTGTACGTGCGGTCGATCACCCGCAGCGCGTGGTTTTCGAGGACCGCGCTGCGCGCGCTGCCGCCCAGGAGTGCCGAACGCACCACCATCGGGTCCAGCCCTGACTTCAGGCACACGGCCACCATCTCCGCTGCCCCGAGCATCGACGCGATCACGCAGATCTGGTTGCATGCCTTGCAGACCTGGCCGGCGCCGGACTCGCCGATGCGTGTGATGGTCTTCGCCATCGCCTGGAAGATCGGCGCGCAGCGATCGAATGCTTCCTGGGAACCGCCCACCATGCAGGTGAGGGTTCCATCGTTCGCGCCCTTCTGTCCGCCGCTCACGGGCGCGTCCAGCAAATCCACGCCGCGCTCGGCCAGGCGCACAGCGAACTCGCGCGTGCGCTGCGCCGAGATCGTGCTGGTGTCGATGATCACCGTGCCGCGGCGCAGCGTCTGCGCCAGCCCTTCGCCACCGAAGACCACTTCCTCGACGATCTCCGTGGTGGGCAGGCTGAGCACGACGACGTCGCAGGCGGCGCCCAATGCGGGCAGCTCGGGAGCGACCGCAGCACCGAGGCTTTCGAACGCTGCCGCCTTGGCGCCATCGCGCGAGTACACGGTCAGTGGCACGCCCTTCGCGACGAGGTTCCGCGCCATTCCCGCGCCCATCACGCCAAGTCCGACAAAACCGACGCTCCCCACCATCTTTGTCCTCTCATCGACCCGGAATCTCTGGATCGTGTTGGACAATAGCAGCGGATTGTTGGACAGAAGCGGGTGTAAACCCTAGAATTGTTGGATGGAAAACGACACCCTCGAGGCAGCACCCACCCTTTCCGTGATCCAACGTACAGGCAGGGAGATCGAGGAGCGCGTGCTCCGGGGGGAACTGGAGCCGGGAACGAAACTGAACGAGCAGTCGATGGCGCAGCAACTCGGCGTCAGCCGGGGTGCGCTACGGGAGGCGCTTCGTTGGCTCGAGGCCTCGGGGCTCATCGAGGTCATCCCGAACCGCGGTGCATTCGTGCGCAGGATGAGCCTGCAGGATGCGCTTCACCTGTATGACATCCGGGCGGGGCTTGCGCGGACCGCGGGTCGCCTCGTCAGCAGCCGCATCAGTTCCGCGGAATTGCAGGGGCTGTTCGCCATGCACGAAGCGATGTCGGCGGCCAGCAAGGCGGATGACCTGGACGCGTACCACGAGGAGAACCTGAAGTTCCACCAGCAGCTTGCGCAATGCACGGGCAATCCGCGGCTTCAGCGCCTCGACAGTGGGATTGCCAAGGAACTGGGCCTGTTCATGCGGCGAAGTGTGTTCACCAGTGCGAGTGCGCGCCGCTCCTGCTTCGAGCACGGCGAGATGCTTGCGGCGATACGGGCGGGCGATGCCGAGAGGGCGGGCTCGGCTTACGAGGCCCACATCCTCACCGGCAAGCAGCGGATCCTCGACTCGATGGCCTTTGCGAAGAGCTGAGCGCGGGTTCAGTTCACCGCGAAGCAGTAGAAGCGCCCGGAGCCGCCGGTGCGCACCAGCGCCTCCTGGCTGCAGCCGGCCGACTGGTGCGAGAAGTTCCAGGACTTCGCCCAGTTTTCCGGCAGCGGCCCGACGCGATCGTGGTGGCCGACGATTGCCGAGCCATCGGTGCTGCTGGTCCACGACTTGCAGGTGGTGTCGGTCTGCGGCGCGAACGCGGTGCCGTCCGAGCGGGAGCCCGTCAGGATGTCGTGCTCGTTGGGCGTGTCGCCGCGGCCGCGCACCACGTTGCCACGCTCGTCCAGCGCCGTTTCCTTGCTCAGGTTGTTGCCGTTGTGCAGGTGCTCGAGGTTGCGTGCCACCAGCACGCCCTTCGCGTTGTACCAGGGGCCGTTGCCGATGCGGTCGCGCGCATTGATGGCGGGCACGGCGGGGTTGTTGTTGGCCGCGAAAGTGGGCGGCGTGCTCAGGTACGCGCGCCACGTGCGGCCGCCTGCGCCCGCTGCCGTCGCCAGGCGCTGGCACTGCGCATCCGCACCCGCGAGTCCGCCGAGGTCCGCGCCGCGACCCGAGCCGGCGCTGGTGACGAAGAAGCCCATGGGCCCGGTGCTGCCGGGCAGGATCGCGCAGGATGCGAGCAGGGACACGGCGGCCAGGGCGGTGAGGGAGCGGTAGCGCATGGAAGTTCCTTGGAGATTGAGCGAAGGGGATTACGCATCAAGGCAAGGGTGCCCTGGGTTGGGGTGATCCCTAGTCACTCCGATGGAATAGATCCGGTTCAGTCAGTCCGGGCGCCCGGCCAGCATCCTGCGCGCCGTGTACGTCATTACCTGCTCCCCGCGCTGGTTGTACACGTCCACCTGCGAGTCGACGATGGCACGGTTCCCCTTCGACGTGGGACGCACGCCAGTCACCGTGACGATCGCGTGGATCGTGTCGTTCACCCGCACGGGTGCCAGGATCTTCTGCGTCAATTCCAGCATCGCCAGGCCCGTGCCCTGGATCATCGTCTGCAGGATGAAGCCCTCGATGAGCGTGTAGGTCAGGGCACCCGGCACGGGCCGGCCGCCGATGGCGCTGGCCGCACCTTCGGCATCGATGAAGATCATCTCCAGCATGCCGGTCACGCTGATGAAGTTCACCAGGTCCGTCTCGGTCACGGTGCGCCGGTACGTCTGGAAACGCTGCCCGACCTGCAGGTCCTGGAAGAAGAAGCCCTGGCCCAGGGTGGGCAGGTCCTTGTTGCTCGTGTCCATCACGTGTCCTCTCCTGCGCCGGCGCCGACTTCGCGCAGCACCTCGCGCGTGTGCTCGCCCAGGCGCGGCGCCATGCGCACCGGCAGCGGCTGGTGGTCCATGCGCACCGGTGGCGCGGGAAAGCGCAGCTCGCCCATGTGCGGATCGCTCACCGTGCGGAAGAAGCCGGTCGCCTGCAGGTGCGGATCCGCCTCCAGATCTTCCAGCCGGTTCATGCGCGCGCACGGAATCTCCAGCCGTTCGCAGGTGGCGATCCAGTCGTCGGTGCTGCGCGTCGTGAGCACGTCGGCCAGCAGCGCATAGAGCTCGGCGATGTGCTGCGTGCGCGCGGACAGGTTGGCGAAGCGCGGGTCGGCGGCGGTCTCGGCCATCCCCGCCTCGCCGAAGAAGCGCCGCCAGTGCGCATCCGTGTACGGCAGCACGCAGACGTAGCCGTCGCGCGTGCGGTAGGGCCGCCGGTGCGGCGCAAGCACGCGCGGGTAGCCCGGGGGTGCCAGCGGCGGCGCGAAGTGATGGCCGTAGAAATGCTCCACCAGGTTGAAGGCCGCCATGCTCTCGAACATCGGCACCTCGACGTAGCTGCCGCGGCCGGTGCGCTCGCGCGCGAACAGCGCCGCCAGGATCGCGTGCGTCGCGACGAGTCCGCAGGTCTTGTCCGCCGCGATGGTGGGGTAGTACACGGGCTCGCCCGCCTGCATCTGCATCAGCGCGGCGCAGCCCGAGAGGCCCTGCACGATGTCGTCGTAGGCGGGCTTGCCGCCGTAAGGGCCGTCCTCGCCGAAGCCGTGCAGGCCCACGTAGACCAGGCGCGGAAACCGGTCCATCAGCGCGTCCGGCTCCAGCCCGATGGCGGCCAGCTTCTGCGGCCGGATGCTGTGCATCAGCACGTCGGCCGTCGCCACGATCTGCATCAGCGCCGCGCGCTCGCTTTCCTGCTTGAGGTCCAGCACCACGCTGCGCTTGCCGCGGTTGACGCCCAGGAAGATCGCGCCCATTCCGGCTTCCGTGCTCGGCCCGGTCTGCCGCGTGGAGTCGCCCTCGGGCGGCTCCACCTTGATCACGTCGGCGCCGTAGTCGGCGAGGTTCTGGCTGGCATAGGGACCGAGCACCACCGAGCTCAGGTCCACCACGCGCACGCCTTGCAGCGGCAGCATCAGTCGATCGTCATGCCGGAAGCCTTGACCACCTGCGCCCAGCGCACGAGCTCCTTCCTCACGTAGGCGCCGTATTCGGCGGGTGTCGAGCCCAGCGGCTCCGCGCCCTGCACGGCCAGCTTGGCCCGGACGTCGGCGCTTTGCAGTGCCTTGACGATCTCTGCATTCAGGCGGTCGACGATGGGCTTCGGCGTGGCCGCCGGCACCATCACGCCTTGCCAGGCGCCCACCTCGAAGCCGGGCATGCCCGACTCCGACAGCGTGGGCACGTCCGGGAAGAGCGACATGCGCCTGGCCGTGGTCACCGCCAGCATCTTCATGCGCTTGTCCTTCACGAAGCCCATCACCGAGTTGACGGTGTCGGTCAGGAAGTGGATGTCGCCTGCGGCCAGCGCCAGGTCGGCCGGCGCGCTGCCCTTGAAGGGCGCATGCACGGCGTCGATGCCGTTGGCCTGCGCGAACTGGAAGGCGCCCAGGTGCGTGACGTTGCCGTTGCCCGCGGAGCCGTAGGTGAGCTTGCCGGGATTGGCGCGCGCGTAGGCTACGAACTCCCGCACGTTGTTGGCCGGGATGCTCGGGTGCACCACCAGCGCCAGCGGCACCACGGCCGTCAGGGCCACGGGCGCGAAGTCCTTCTCGACGTCGTAGCTGAGGTTTTTGTACAGCGCCGGGCTGAGCGTGATCGATGAGGTGTTGTAGAGGATCGTGTAGCCGTCGGCCGGCGCTCGCGCTGCGAACTGCGCGCCGATGTTGCCGTTGGCGCCGCCCTTGTTGTCGACGACGACGTTCTGCCCCAGCTGTTCCGACAGTTTCTGCGCCAGCACGCGCGCCACCAGGTCGGTGGGGCCGCCGGGCGGGAAGGGCACGACCATGGTGATCGGCCGGGCGGGCCAGGCCTGCGCGAAGGCGGGCAGGCTGCCCAATGCAAGGCTAGCCAGAGCAGCGGCGCACAGCAGGCGGCGCATGGGGAAGCGGGTCATGGTCGTCTCCATCGGTAGGTTGGGCGGGACTATCGCCCGCGCGCCGCTGCCGTGTCCAATAGCGTTTGTGCGGGTGCCGATTCGCGGCGGCTATCGGGGGGCGGGAATTCCCGGGCGGCCAGAGCGCACAGCGCCGCGACGGTGGGATGCGGCTGCGGCCGGTGCGCCAGCGCCAGGCCGATCAGGTTCTCGTCCGCCAGCTCCGCCAGGGGCCGGTACACGACGCCTTCGCCTGGCACGCGCTGCATCATGCCGGGCACGAGGGCGATGCCCAGCCCGGTCTCCACCAGCGTCAGCACCGTCTTGACCTGGATGGCCTCCTGCGCCGCGCGCGGCACGAAGCCGGCGCGCTGGCAGGCCATCATGCAGACGCTGCGCATGCCCTCCGCCTGCAGCGCGTCGTACATGATGAAGGCTTCGTCGGCCAGGTCGGCGAGCCGCAGCCGCGCGTGCTGCGCCAGCCGGTGTCCGGCGGGCAGGGCGGCCACCAGCGTGTCGCGCTGCAGCACCTGGAACTGCGCGCCCATGGGCCGCAGCACCGGCGTCCACAGGAAGCCCGCGTCGATGTCGCCGTTGGCGAGCGACTGCACGATGCCCATGGACGAACCCTCGCGCAGCACCAGCTCCAGGCGGGGCAGCTCCGCGCGCACGCGCGGCACCAGCCGCTGCAGCACGCCGTGCGTGGCCGAACCGGTGAAGCCGATGCGCAGCTGCCCCGCCTGGCCACTCTCCGCCAGCGCCGCGGCTTCGGCAAAGGCTTCGGCGTGCTGCAGGATCCGGCGGGCATCGTCCAGCGCTGCCTGGCCGCTGCCGGTGAGGCGCACGCCCTTGGCATCGCGTTCGAACAGGCGCACGCCCAGCTCCGCCTCCAGCTTCTGGATGGACACGGTCAGCGGCGGCTGCGTCATGTGCAGCAGCTGCGAGGCCTTGCGGTAATTGAGCGTTTCCGCCAGCACGACGAAATGCCGGATGCGGCGCAGGTCCAGCGTGCGCAAGGCAGACGTCATGGGCAATTCGAATCGGCTATCGGACGCCAGGCAATCGGTATTGGACGGGCGACGGCAGCGGCCGCTACCCTGCCGCTTCCACCAAGGAGACACAGCATGATACGTTCCGCCGCTTTCCTGTTGCGCTGCAGCCTGCTGGCGCTCGCCGTGCTGCTCGCGGGCGCCGCGCTGGCGCAGGATGTCTTTCCCAGCAAGCCGATCAAGTTCGTGGTGCCGTTCCCCCCGGGCAGCGGCACGGACACGTCGGCGCGCTACTTCGGCAGGAAGCTGGCCGAGCTCACCGGCCAGACGGTGGTGGTGGAAAACCGCGCCGGAGCGAACGGCTTCATCGCGGTCAACCAGGTGCTGACGGCACCCGCCGACGGCTACACCGTCTTCATCGGCAGCAACTCCACGCTGGCCGTCAACGCCGCGCTGTTCAAGTCGCTGCCCTACGACCCGGTGGCCGACCTTGCGCCGCTGACGATGATGATGCGCTCGCCCGCGCTGCTGATCGTGCCGGGCACCTCGGCGCACAAGACCTTGCCCGAACTGGTGACCGCCGCGCGCACGCAACCGGGCAAGCTGAACTACGGCGCCGGGTCCGCCGGCTACCAGCTGATGGCGGAGCTGTTCAACGACGCGGCGAAGGTGCAGACGCACCATGTCCCGTTCAAAGGTGCGAGCGAGGCGGTGAGTGCCGTCGCGGGCGGCACCGTGGACCTCGCCTTCGCGGAGATGACCAGCGCGCAGGAACTGGTGAAGTCCGGCAAGCTGCGCGCGCTGGCCGTCGCCTCGGACAAGCGCGTGCCATCGCTGTCCGGGGTGCCCACCGCCAGCGAGGCAGGCCTGCCCGGCTTCACCGCGTACACCTGGGTTGCCGCGATGGTCTCCGCCAAGACGCCGAAGCCGATCGCCGACAAGCTGGCCGAGCTGATGACGCGCATCGAGCGCATGCCCGAGACGCGCGAGTTCTACGAGAAGATCGGTGCCGAGGTCATGAACGGCGGCCCGCAGGAACTGCGTGACTTCCAGCGCGCCGAGATCCAGCTGTGGCGGCGCATCGCCGCGACGGCCAAGGTCGAACAGCAATGACGCAGGCCACGCCGGCGCCGGGTGCCCTGGCGGGCATCCGCGTCCTGGATCTCTCGCGCGTGCTCGCGGGCCCCTGGGCCACGCAGACGCTGGGCGACCTCGGCGCGCAGGTGATCAAGGTGGAACGCCCGGGCACCGGTGACGACACCCGCGCCTGGGGACCGCCGTACCTGAAAAGCCGCGACGGGCAGGACACGCGCGACTCGGCCTACTACCTGTGCGCCAACCGCAACAAGCAGTCCGTGGCCATCGACTTCACGCAGCCGCAGGGGCAGCAGCTGGTGCGGGAACTCGCGCAGCAGTGCGACGTGCTGGTGGAGAACTTCAAGGTGGGCGGCCTGGCGCAATACGGGCTGGACTACGCATCGCTCAGGACGGTGAATCCGCGGCTCGTGTACTGCTCGATCACCGGCTTCGGCCAGACCGGTCCCTACGCGCACCGCGCCGGCTACGACTTCCTGATGCAGGGCATGGGCGGGCTCATGAGCATCACGGGCCGGCCGGACGGTGAAGAGGGCGCGGGTCCCATGAAGGTCGGCGTGGCGCTCACCGACATCCTCACCGGGCTGTATGCGAGCACCGCGATCCTGGCCGCGCTCCAGGCGCGCCATCGCACGGGCGAGGGCCAGTGGATCGACCTGGCGCTGCTGGACGTGCAGGTGGCCTGCCTGGCCAACCAGTCGATGAACCACCTGTACGGCCGCACGCCGCAGCGCATGGGCAATGCGCACCCGAACACCGTGCCTTACCAGGACTTCCCCACCGCGGACGGCTACATGATCCTGGCGATCGGCAACGACGGCCAGTTCGCCGCTTTCTGCAAGGCAGTCGGCCGCCGGGAATGGTCCGCCGACGAGCGTTTTGCCACCAACAACGGCAGGGTGCGCAACCGCACGACGCTGGTGCCCCTGATCAAGCAGGTGACCGTGACGCGCAGCACCTCCGAATGGGTGGCGCTGTTCGAGACCGTCGGCGTGCCCTGCGGGCCCATCAACACGATCGCCGACGTGTTCGCCGATCCGCAGGTGCGCGCGCGCGGGGTCGAGATGCGCATGGACCATCCGGCGGCCGGCTCCATCCCGCTGGTGGCGAGTCCCATCCGCATGAGCGGCACGCCCGTGCAGTACCGCACCGCGCCGCCGCCGCTGGCACAGGACACGGCCGCGGTCCTGCAGGACACCCTGGGGCTGTCCGCCGAACGCATCGCAGCCATGAAGAAGGAAGGCATCCTGCAATGAGCGCACTCGACTCGCTGACGCTCACGCCGCTGCCCGCGAACGACGAAGCCCTGCGCGAGCCGGTGCGCGCCTTCCTGCGCGAGGCGGTGGCGCAACTGCCGGCGCATGTGCGCGCCCGCTCCTGGGGCGGCTACGACAGCAACTTCAGCCGCGAGGCGGGGCGGCGCGGCTTCCTCGGACTCACGCTGCCCGAGGAATACGGCGGTGGCGGCCGCAATGCCTATGCGCGCTATGTCGTGGTGGAGGAGTTCCTGGCCTTCGGCGCGCCGGTGGGCTCGCACTGGATCGCCGAACGCCAGAGCGCACCGCTGATCCTGAAGTACGGCACCGAGGCGCAGAAGCGCTTCTACATCCCGCCCGTGTGCCGCGGCGAATCGTATTTCTGCATCGGCATGAGCGAGCCGAACGCGGGCTCCGACCTCGCCAGCGTGAGGACGCGCGCCACGCGCAACGACGCCGGCTGGCTGCTGAAGGGCCAGAAGATCTGGACGACCAACGCGCACCACTGCCACTACATGATCGCGCTGGTGCGTACCTCGGGCAGCAGCGAGGACCGGCACAAGGGCCTGTCGCAGGTGATCGTGGACCTGAAGCTGCCGGGCGTGACGGTGCGACCGATCACCGACCTGTCGGGCGACTCGCACTTCTGCGAAGTGTTCTTCGACGACGTGCAGCTCGCGCCCGACGCGGTGCTGGGCCGCGAGGGCGAGGGCTGGGAGCAGGTCATGTCGGAACTCGCCTTCGAGCGCAGCGGGCCGGAGCGCCTGTTCTCCAGCATCGTGCTGTTCGACGAGTGGCTCGCCTGGGTGCGCACGCCACAGGGCCGCACGCCCGAGGCGGTGCGCCTGGCCGGCAGGCTGCTGTCGCAGCTCGCCCCGCTGCGGGCGATGTCGATCGCGCTCACGGGCAAGCTGGCTCGCGGCGAGAGCCCCGTCGTCGAAGCCGCGCTGGTCAAGGACCTGGGCACCGGCGTGGAGCAGGCGATCCCCGCGCTGATCGCCGACGACCTGTACCGCCGGCCCGGGCAGGACGTTCCCATGGAGCTGCTGCGCACGCTGGACTACGTCACGCAGGTGGCGCCCTCGTATTCGCTGCGCGGCGGCACCCGCGACATCCTGCGCGGGATGATCGCACGCGGCCTCGGCCTGCGCTGAAAGGACCTCCGTGGACGACCTCCTCACCCACGCGCTGCAGCAACTGCTGCAGGACCAGTGCACGCCGCACCTCGTGCGCGCCACCGAAGGCGGGCAGCGGCCCGACGAACTCTGGGCGCGTCTCGAAGAGTCCGGTTTTGCCGATGCGCTGGTGCCGGAAGCCCAGGGCGGCGCCGGGCTGGCACTGAGTGACGTGTTCCCGCTGCTCGAGCTGTGCGGCAGCTTCGCGGTGCCGGCACCGCTGGCGCACACGATGCTGGCTCGGGCGCTGCTGGCCGCCGCGGGTGTCGAGCGGCCCGCCGGCAGCATCGCGGTCGCGACCGGTGTGCAGGGCGAGGGCGGCACCTTGCGCTGCCTGCACGTCGCCAACGGACGTGTGGCCGACTGGGTGCTTGTCGGCGTGCAGCACCAGGCGGTGCTGGTTCCCACGAAGCAAGCCCGCAGCTCCCCGGGCGTGTTCCCGCTGGACGCGACCCTGGAATGGAGCGGGACGGCCGTCGCGCAAGGACGGCGCATCACCGGCACGCACGACCTGCTGGCGTTGCAGGCCTGCGCCGCCGCCGCGCAGATCGCGGGCGCCCTCATGAGCGTGTTCACGCGCACGCTGCAGTACGCCAACGAACGCCAGCAGTTCGGCCGCCCCATCGGCAAGTTCCAGGCGATCCAGCACCAGCTGAGCGTGCTGTCCGAACACACCTTCGCCGCCCGCATGGCGGCGCAGATCGGCTGCCATTCGGCGACCGCGACGCCGGACCGGCTGCGCGTGGCGGTGGCGAAGGCGCGCACCAGCGAAGCTGCCCTGGAGGCAGCGGCCATCGCGCATTCGATCCACGGCGCGATCGGCTTCACCGCCGAATTCGACCTGCAGCTGTACACGCGCCGGCTGCATGCCTGGCGCCAGGCCGCCGGCTCCGAGTCGTACTGGCATGAGGTGCTGGGCGAGGAGCTGGTGGACCGGCGCGAGGGCCTGGCCCTGGACCTGGTCCGCGCCACCACCGACGTCCATTGATCCCGGAGGAAAAGCTTCCATGACCTTCCTGAAAACCAGCCGCGACGGCGCCGTCGTCATCCTCACCATGGACCAGCCCGAGACGCGCAACGCGCTCACGGGCAACACCGCCGTCGACGAGTTCGTGCAGGCCTGCGCGGACATCCAGGGCGACCGCACGGTGCGCGCGGTGGTCCTCACGGGCGCCGGGCCGGTGTTCAGCTCCGGCGGCAACGTCAAGGACATGCAGCGCTACTTCCAGCAGCAGCTGTCGCCCGAGACCATCCGCGAGGAATACCGGCGCGGCATCCAGCGGCTGCCGAAGGCGCTGTACCACCTCGACGTGCCGGTGATCGCCGCCGTGAACGGACCCGCCGTCGGCGCGGGCCTGGACCTCACCTGCATGTGCGACATCCGCATCGCCAGCGAGAAGGCCACCTTCGCCGAGAGCTTCGTGCGGGTGGGCATCGTGCCGGGGGACGGCGGCGCCTGGCTGCTGCCACGCGCGGTCGGCATGTCCAGGGCTTCCGAGATGGCGTTCACGGGCGAAGCCCTCAGTGCGCAGGAAGCGCTCGCCTGCGGCCTGGTTTCGCGCGTGGTGGCGCCGGAGGCGCTGATGGAGACCGCGCTGGGCCTGGCGCGCAAGATCGCCGCCAATCCGGGCGGCGTGCTGCGCATGACCAAGCGGCTGCTGCGCGAAGGCGAGCGCGCCACGCTCGAATCGCTGCTGGAGATCTCCGCGTCCTACCAGGCCATCGCGCACATGGAGCCGGACCACCACGAGGCCGTGCGCGCCTTCGTCGAGAAGCGGCCGCCGAAGTTTTCCTGAGGCCCGGGGGCAGGACTCACGTGGTTCCGCGCGGCACCACGCGGAACGACAGGTCCACGCGGTGGCGCTCCACCGCTTCGCCGTTGAGCGTGCGCCGCAGCAGCGTGCCGGCCTCGAAGCCCATCTCGTAGCGCGGCACGTGCACGCTGGACAGCGGCGGCACCGTCAACGCAGTGAGCTCCTGGTCGTCGAAGCCCATGATCGCCAGTTGCTTCGGCACCGCGATGCCCAGGCGCTGGCAATGAAAGAGCGCGCCCAGCGCCCAGCCGTCGCCGGTGAAGAAGATCGCCTGCAGCTTGCGCTCGCGCCGCAGCAGTTCGTCGACCGCTTCGGCGCCCTTGGCGTAGCCGAGCGTCGTCTCGAGTTCGAGGTCAGGACGCGGCGCGATGCCGGCGGCTTTCAGCGCCGCGCGATAGCCTGCCCACCGATCTGCGGCGCGCTGGTTGCCAGCCTTCGGCGAGGACACGAAGCCGATGCGGGTGAAGCCGCGCTCCAGCAGGTGCTCGGTCGCTGCCTTGCCGGCGGCACGGTTGGAGTAACCGATGGCGATGTGCTGTCCCTTGCCGGTGAGGGATCCCAGTTCCACGAAGGGGACGCCATGCCGCGCGACGAGCTCCACGGACTCCGAGTCGCGCAGGCCTCCGTGGACCACCAGGGCCGCGGGTTGGTAGCCAAGC
>DATAGN010000042.1:0-3123 GCA_036263715.1 Ramlibacter sp. | reverse complement strand
CGAGACCGCGCTGGAACATACGGCGGCGGCGATCCGCGATCGCGCGCCGCATGCGGGCGTGCAGGTGCTGGCGGCCAACGTCGGTGAAACGTCTGCCGCGACGCAGGCGGTGAAGCAGTGCGTCGAGGCCTTCGGCCGCATCGACGTGCTGGTCAACAACGCCGCGATGCGCAACTACGCATCGTTCGCCGACGCCACGCCGGAAGAATGGCAGGCGGTGGTCGGCGTCAACATGATAGGCAATGCCAACTTCTGCAAGGCGGCGCTGCCGCACCTGCGGCAAAGCGGCAAGGGCGCGATCGTCAACGTGTCGTCCTGCTACGCGGTCAAGGGCCGCAAGGGCATGGCTCTGTACGACGCCACCAAGGCTGCGATGATCGCGATGACGCGCACGCTGGCGTTCGAGGAAACCGGGCATGGCGTGCGCGTCAACGTGGTCTGCCCCGGCTCGACGCTGACCGACTTCCACCTCAAGCGCACGCAAGCCGCCGGCAAGAGCCTGGAGGAGCTGAAGACGCAGCGCCAGGACACCTCGCTGCTGGGGCGCTGGGCCGATCCGATGGAGATCGCCTACCCGATCCTCTGGCTGGCGTCCGAAGAAGCCTCCTTCATCACCGGCACCACGCTGGTGGTGGACGGCGGCCTGCACATCAAGTAGCCGCCATGATCATCCAGAACCAGGCCGACCTGACCCGCGCGGTGCTGGCCGAAGCGCAACGCACCCCCGACGCGCGCACGCGCGAGCTGATCACGTCCGCCGTGACGCACCTGCATGCGTTCGTGCGCGAGACGCGCCTCACCGAAGCCGAGTTCCGGCAGATCTGCGGCCTCATCGCCAAGTGCGGGCAGCTCACCACGCCTTCGCACAACGAGGTGGTGCTGGCCGCCGGCTCGCTGGGCGTCTCCGCCCTGGTCTGCCTGCTGAACAACGGTGACGAGCACGAGACCACGGCCAACCTGATGGGTCCGTTCTGGCGCAAGGGCTCGCCGGTGACGCCGAACGGCGGCTCCATCGTGCGCTCGCGCACGCCGGGCGATCCGGTGTTCGTGACGGCCTGGGTGCAGGACGAACAGGGTCAACCCCTGGCCGATGCCGAAGTGGACGTCTGGCAGGCGTCGGGCGAAGGCTATTACGAGAACCAGGACCCCGGGCAGGCCGACATGAACCTGCGTGGCAAGTTCAGGACCGACGCGCAAGGCTGCATCGAGTTCCGCACGGTCAAGCCTTCCGGCTACCCGATCCCGGTGACCGGGCCGGTCGGCGCGTTGATCCAGGCGCAGGGCCGCCACAACATGCGGCCGGCCCACATCCATTTCATGATCCACAAGCCGGGCTACAAGACGCAGTTCTCGCAGCTCTATTCCAACGACGACCCGCACCTGGAGACCGACGTGCAGTTCGGGGTGACGCAGGCGCTGGTGGGGAACTACGTGCTGCACGAGAGCGGACCGGCGCCCGCTGCCGACGTGAAGGGGCGCTGGTATTCGCTGGAGCACCGCTTCGTCGTCACGCGCGGCGACGATGCGCTGCCGCCGCCGCCGATCACGGCCAAGACCGATGGGCCGCGGCCGCCTTTGGTGGTGCTGGAGAGGCAATGAAGACGATCGGTGGGGTTCGCTCGCGCTCACCTGCCGCGGCCGGCGGCCGCGCCACCCTAGGTTCGCGGACGTGACCTCGTAGGGTGGCGGTGGAGCGACAGCGAAACCCCACCGCTGCACCCCAATCAGAACAAGGACCCGAGAAGACATGCTCAACGACAACCAGCGCCGCCAGGCGGCCGAAGCCCTGCTGAAGGCGGGCGACGAATGCAAGCCTATCCCCCAGGTCAGCAAGACCTGGCCCGAGATGGAGATCGCCGACAGCTACGTGGTGCAGCAGATGTGGGCCGACATGCGCGTGGCCCGCGGCGCGCGCGTCATCGGGCACAAGATCGGCCTGACCTCGCGCGCGATGCAGCAGGCTTCCAAAATGACCGAGCCGGATTACGGCGTGCTGCTCGATGACATGGTGTACGCCGACGGCGCGCGCATCCCGGCGAAGAAGTTCGCGAAGCCGCGGCTCGAAGTGGAGCTCGCCTTCGTGCTGGGCAAGCGCGTCGGCGGCAAGAACACGACGATGTACGACGTGCTCGACGCCACCGCTTACGTGACCCCGGCGCTGGAGATCATCGACTACCGCACCGAGGTGCCGCGCGCCATCGTGGACACCATCGCCGACAACGCGGCGGCGGCGGGCATGGTCACCGGCGGGCGCGTGGTCCGGCCGATGGACGTGGACCTGCGCTGGTGCGCGGCCACGCTGTCCAAGAACGGCGTGATCGAGGAGTCCGGCGTGTCGGCCGCGATCATGGGCCACCCCGCGATGGGCATCGTCTGGCTGGCCAACCGGCTGGCGCGCCACGACATCATGCTGGAGCCGGGGCACATCCTGCTGGCCGGCTCCTTCACCCGGCCGGTGGACATCGCGGCCGGCGACGTGATCCATGCCGACTTCGGCCCGCTGGGGTCGATCGGCGTATCCTTTTCCTGAAGAACGAGACCGGAGACAACCATGCGCAACATCCAGCGCCGCGCCATCCTGGCGCTTGCCGCCGCCACCCTGGGCACCGGCGCATTCGCGCAGGCACAGGAGTGGGCCCCATCCAAGCCGATCCGGATCATCGTGCCGATCGTCGGCAGCACCAACGACGTGCTTGCTCGCCTGGTCGCGCCCAAGCTCGGCGAGGCGCTCGGCCAGCCGATCGTGGTGGAGAACAAGCCGGGTGCGGGCGGCAACATCGGCGCCGACATGGTGGCCAAGGCGCCGCCGGACGGCCACACGCTGCTGGTCGGCTACAACGGCCCGCTCGCCATCAACGTGACCTTGATGGACAAGATGCCGTACGACCCGGTCAAGGACCTGCAGCCGCTGACGCTGGCCGTGAAGACGCCGCAGTACCTGGTGGTCAACGCCAACTCCGGCATCACCAGCGTCAAGGACCTGGTGGCCAAGGCGAAGAAGGAGCCGGCGAAGTACTCGTATGCGTCGATCGCCATGGGCAGTGCCTCGCACCTCACGATGGAGATGCTCAAGTCGGCCGCCGGCATCCACATGACGCACATCCCCTACCGCGGCGCCGGCCC
>DATAGN010000041.1:0-1731 GCA_036263715.1 Ramlibacter sp. | reverse complement strand
CATCGGCGCCGGTCGTCATGCCGAGGGCCTGGTCGTGGTCGCTGGTGTACAGCGCCGAAACGTAGACCACCGGGAGCGAGGAAGTGGCCGGCCGGCTGCGCAGGAGCCGGCAGACTTCGAAGCCCATAAGGTCCGGCAGGTGCACGTCGAGCACGACGGCGGACACGAAATCGGCGAGCTCCAGGGCCTCGGCGCCCGCGCCGGCTTCGACCGTGTTGAAGCCGGCGGCGCGAAGGCCCCGCGAGGTGGCATAGCGGGAGGACTCGTTGTCGTCCACCACCAGCACGCTGTGCTGGGTACGGTCGATCGGGGCGGAAAGCTGCGCGGCCATGGCATGCAGTGTAGTCCACGGCCTGCACGAAGCGCACACCCGGCATGCTTCGCCGGCCTTATCCTGCGGCCATGCACCTGGTCCAGCTGCTGCTTCCGCTCTACGGCCAGGACGGCGAACGCCTGCCGCACGACCTGTTCGGCGCCGTCCGCGAGGAGCTCGTCGACCGCTTCGGCGGCCTCACGGCGTACAGCCGCGCGCCTGCGAAGGGGCTGTGGGAGGACGATGGGGGGGTGGACCACGACGACATCGTGGTGTACGAGGTCATGGTGGAAAAGCTCGACCGCACCTGGTGGGCGGCCTACCGGCAGGAGCTGACCGGGCGCTTCCGGCAGAAAGAACTGGTGGTGCGGGCGCAGGGCGTCCAGATGCTTTGAACGCGTTCAGAACTCCTTCCAGTCCTGCGAAGCGGCCGGCCCGGCCGGGCGGAAAAGTGCGATGCCGGCGCTCTGCTCCTGGCTGGCGGCCGCAATCTCGGCGACGCGCTCGCTGACCTGCTGCACGCCTTCGACGATCTCCTGCATGGTGCGGCCGGCCCGCTGCACCAGTTGCGAGCCGGCTTCGACCTGGCCCAGGGACTCGGCGATGAGGGCCTTGATCTCCCTGGCCGCCATCGCGCTGCGCCGGGCCAGCGTGCGCACCTCCGCCGCGACCACCGCGAATCCGCGGCCCTCCTCGCCGGCGCGCGGAGCAGCTCGCCCACTTCCTCCTGCGAGCGCGTGCGCAGGTTCACGGGCGCCTCGCCGCTGCGCTGCTGCTCGACGGTCAGGCGTGGATGCCGTAGCCGCCGACGAAAAGCATCGACGCGGACAGCACCGCGACGAGGATCAGGAGCTTCGTGGAGAGCGCAGCCTGGCGAACAAGAGCCCGGTCTGTGGCAGTACAAAGCCGGCGGATGTGCGGCGGGCAGGGGCTGACCCGGCCTCGTCCTACACCACGGCAGGCCCAGCCGCTCGAACAATCCGCGCATGAAAGTCGACATCTACCGCCGCGCGGAAGCAAACAACAAGTTCACCTACCTCATCGTGCCCGCAGGGCAGCCGATACCGGAGGAAGCCGTGAACTACGACTGGCAGGCGCGCCAGCAGGCCGTCAACGTCGACGAGACGCAGGACCTGCTGCATCCGTACGAGATCGACCACCCGCGCGCGCAGATCGACGAGAAGGGCTACGCCATCACCAGCGTGTACCACCAGGTCGAAGGACAGGGCAACGCGCCTTGAGGCTGCGCGGCAGAGAAACGGCGTCGCTCGTGTGGCGCTCCGCCTTGGGTGGCAGGGGCCGGTATTTGGGGAGGGCCGGTCTCCGGAGACCGCGCGGCAGCCACCGGGCACACCACCAGAGTGACGTATCAACGGCTGCCGGTACGCCACCCGAGACGAATACGCGCATGCTCCTGC